>JAEUVL010000563.1 GCA_016786965.1 Chitinophagaceae bacterium | reverse complement strand
CCATACGCATGGGTAAGGAGGAAGGTCCATTTATTCACCGCATCATAGCCTTCTACGTCGAGTACAGGATTGCTTTCGGCAAAACCAGCCTGCTGGGCCAGCAGCAATGCCTGTTTGAAGTCGAGGCCTTCTTCAAAAATTTTAGTCAGGATAAAATTGGTGGAGCCATTTACAATAGCCTTTATGGAATGCAAAAGGTCGTTGTCATAATACTCCTCCAGGTTGCGGATAACAGGAATGGAGGCGCAAGCGGCTGATTCATACAATAGTGAACGGCCGGTTTGTTTTTGTAATTCCAGCAGGGCTGGTAAATGTTCGGCGATCATTTTCTTACTGGCACTCACTACATCCTTTCCGTTTTGCAAGGCTATGGTAGCAATTTCAAAAGCGGCATCTGCATCATCTATCACTTCCACAATGACATTGATATCCCGGTCGTTCAGCAATTCATTTTTGTCCGTGGTAAAGAGGGATGCCGGAGCATTCCTTTTTTTGCCATAGTGTTTGATACATATCTTTTTGATCGATGCTTTCAGGGAGGGGGTTTGTTGTAACACTTTATAGAGGCCTTCGCCCACCACACCAAATCCAAACAGCCCGATGGTCAATTGTTTTTGTGTTTCCATATTACTGGTTTACTATTTTTAAGTAAGAGGGTTTTCTTTCGTCGATAAATTTTTGTAAAGCGGTTTCTATTTTTTCATACTCCAGCAGGAACCCATCATGTCCGTACTCGCTGTGAATGCTTAATAATTGTGCACCGGTTATCTGTTTTTGCAGGTACTCCTGCTCCACCGGCGGGTACAACACATCTGATGTGATACTGATGACGAGGGTTTTGGCCCTGATCTTTTTTAGAGCGCCTTCCACACCATTTCTGCCACGGCCGACATCATGACTATCCATGCTTTGCGAAAGGCGGTAGTAACAAAGCGCATTGAAACGGTTCACCAGCTTCAATCCCTGGTAGCGCTGATAATTATCTGCAGCGTAGGTTACATCTTCAGTTAAAGGGACAAATGCTTTATCCCTTCTTTGTGTAATATCGAAACCATTATAATGCCGGTACGAGAGCAGGGCAATCGCACGGGCCGCGGCCAATCCTTTTTGGCCTGCTTCGGGTGAATGCTCCTGCCAGGTAGGATCTGCTTCTATGGCCATGCGTTGTGTGGCATTGAAAGCGATACCCCAGGGAGATAGTATGGCATTGGTAGCAATGGGAACGATATGCTCAAACAAGTTGGGCTCTTCAATAGCCCATTCGAGCAATTGCATTCCACCGGTGCTGCCGCCGAGACCGATAAAAATCCTGCTGATGCCCAAATGCTCCTTGAGGTGCTGGTAAGTTTTTATCATATCCCGGATGGTGAAGACAGGGAATTTGTTATTGTAGGTTTCGCCTGTTTCCGGATCCTTGCTTACTGGTGAGATGCTGCCATAGGGGCTGCCGGGCTTATTCACACAAATAATGAAATACTTTTCGGGATCCAAATACTTGCCTTCGCCAACGAGACCGGGCCACCATTCAATTGGATTGCTGTTGGCCGTGAGGGCATGGAATATCCATACCACATTATTTTTTGCGGCATTTAGTTTACCATGGGTGGTATAAGCCAGGTGAAAGCCGGGCAGCGTTTCCCCTGACTCGGTTGTGAACTGCTGTTGATGATTATAGATTGTTGTCACTTGTATTTTGATGAGTAGCGAACAGAACCCTGAAGAGTGCGACGCAAGGGACGATGATCAGGGAACTGAACGCCGGGCCAATAAATTTTATCCTACTAACTCTTTGGTAAATACTTTTTCAAATGCCTGTTCGAAATCTGCTTTAATATCATCGATATGTTCGATACCGACACTGATTCGCACCTGGTTGGGCAATACACCGGAAGTGAGTTGCTCTTCTGCACTCAGTTGCTCATGCGTAGTGGAAGCAGGATGAATAGCAAGGGTTTTAGCATCACCGACATTAGCAAGATGACTAACGAGTTTGAGCGAATCAATAAACTTGCTGGCATTTTCTTTGGTGCCCTTTACGCCGAAGTTGAGGACACCTCCGAAACCATGTTTGAGATATTTGGCTGCCAGTTCATGATACGGGCTGCTCTCCAGGCCGGGATATTGTACAAACTCTACGGAAGGATGCTGCTCCAGCCATTGAGCCAGGGCGAGTGCATTATCCACATGCCGTTGTACACGCAGGCTTAATGTTTCGAGGCCCTGTAATAAAAGGAAGGAATTGAACGGGCTTTGCGAAGCACCAAAATCCCGCAGGCCTTCCACTCTTGCACGGATGGCAAAAGCGATATTAGGCAGGCCCAGGGGATTGCCTTCACCGAAAATGTCCCAAAACTTTAGCCCGTGATAGCCTTCTGACGGTTCAGTAAACTGTGGGAACTTGCCATTGCCCCAGTTATAATTACCTCCATCCACTATAACACCGCCGATGGTGGTGCCATGACCGCCGATCCATTTGGTGGCCGACTCTACTACTATATTAGCGCCATGCTCTAATGGGCGGAAGAGGTAGCCGCCTGCGCCAAAAGTATTATCTACTATGAGCGGCAGGTCGTATTCTTTGGCGAGGTCAGCAAATTTCTTAAAGTCTGGAATATTGAGACGGGGGTTACCAATTGTCTCCAGGTAGAAGGCTTTTGTGTTTTTGTCGATATGCTTTACAAAACTTTCAGCATCATCGCCGTCAGCAAAACGTACTTCGATACCGAGACGCTTGAAGGCTACTTTGAATTGGTTGTAGGTGCCGCCGTAGAGGTAGGTGGTGGTTATGAAATTGTCACCCGCCTGCAGAATATTGTTCAGTGCCAGGAACTGGGCTGCCTGTCCCGATCCGGTGGCCAGTGCAGCTACGCCGCCTTCGAGTGCAGCGATGCGCTGTTCAAATACATCGGTGGTGGGGTTCATGATGCGGGTGTAGATGTTTCCGAATTCTTTTAACCCAAATAAGTTGGCCGCATGTGCTGCATTGTTGAAGCCGTAGGAGGTGGTTTGATAGATGGGCACTGCCCTAGATTTTGTGGTGGGATCGATTTGCTGACCGGCGTGGAGCTGAAGGGTTTCAAAATGAAGATTGTTACTCATGATAAAATGGTTTTAATTGTTTTACAAATTGGTGTTACAAAAAGTGGCAGGCAATAAAGAAGGGCAGGGCCCTTTGCGGGGTAGAGTATATATGTATGCTTAGCGCATACAACAGCGGCAACAAATGCACAGATTGTTTGTGCGGTGAGAATTAATGTATGTGGCCTGTTGTTTCATAATACTCTATAAAATTAGTCGGCTTTGCCAGTTGTTTCCAAATTTATTTTTGGATTTAGTTTAAAATAAATGTTAAGTAGTTGTTTTACAAATGACTGTTCGTTTTGCCGAAAGCTTTTCTTACAAGTACATGACATTGCATGAAGGCCTTAACAGGTTTGAAGAGCAACTGAATACTCCTGGGCGGGATTGATCGTTTGTTGTTAAACATCTTTTTTTGTTTTAAGCGTTACGAAAATTGTTGAACAGTTGTTTTACTTTCCAAGAAAGATTGTTGGGCGTCCGTGGCCGAAAACATTTAAGAGTAGTGCCGCATAAAACAGAGTACACAAATGAGTGACGATCTTGATTTAGGTTTCATTTTGTGTTCTCAGTGCCTTTGCGGGAAAACAAAAAAGCTCACCCGGTAAATCAGATGAGCTTTAGAATATATTGTAGAAGATATTTAGAAGCTTGAAATCTGACTTATCTGTCCTGGCTTAACCAGGATGGAATTGGCACCTTTCCTTACTTTGTACAAACAAAGTAAAGTAGGTTGTCAAGGCTTCATCGGGCCATTACCCTCTGCCTTTCTTGATAAGTAACTGTAAAGAACTGGTGCAAATATAATGGCTGATGTAGCAAATTTCCAAATGAATATTTTAAAACGGATGCAAACAGATGTTTGTAAACTACTCGAAATGGTTGCCGGTGAAGGATTTTAGGTAATTTCTTTTGTAAACAATGAGACATGGTACACAGGGACTATTCGTAGACATTAGTAACTGGGGTGTTAATGTCTAAATTATTAATGACTGCTACAGGATGGCCTGCAAATCAGTCTATGGCCTTTTTGAAGCCGTTTGGAAACATAATAGTAATAAGCACTACTATAAACAGGAAATTGAACTCTATACCATTGCGGCCACCT
>JAEUVL010000560.1 GCA_016786965.1 Chitinophagaceae bacterium | reverse complement strand
ATGCAGTTTCCGGGAATGAAAAAATAATTACATATTTACTTTTCGTCTTATATTTATGCGCTATTACACTACTGCTGTATTTTAACCACACTAAAATCAATTATTATGAGCATGATGAAAGAATTCAAGGAATTTGCCATGAAAGGCAGCATTGTTGACCTGGCCGTAGCAGTAGTTATCGGCGGTGCTTTTGGGGCAGTTGTTACAGCCCTTACCGAGTCATTGATAATGCCGTTGATCAGTATGATCCTGGGAAAAGATGGTATGGGCGGAATTACATTTACCATTGGAAATACACTTTTCCCGATTGGAGTATTCCTTCAGGCTGTGATCAATTTTATCCTGATCGCCCTTGTATTGTTCTTCATTATCAAAATAATGAATGCCGCGAAGAAAAAAGAAGCCGAAGCTCCTGCCGCTCCTGCTGCCACACCGGAAGACATACAGTTGCTGCGTGAGATCAGGGATGCTCTGAAGAAATAATCGTGGAAAACTGGCCCCGGCCCCAAAGACCGATTCCCTTACTTTTGTAAAGTCCTGTGGTTCGGCGTACCAACCATCGCAGGACTTTATTTTTTATCAAACAACCCGAATAACGTGCAGAACACCTCGTACCAGATCAAACTACCGCAATTTGAAGGCCCATTTGACCTCCTGCTTTTCTTTATTGAAAGGGATGAACTGGATATTTATAATATTCCCATCACCCGTATCATCAATGATTTCCTGGACTATATTCATCAAAGCGAAGAACTGAACATAGAACTGAGCAGTGAGTTTATTCTCTTCATCTCCACGCTGATGCGAATAAAGGCTAAAATGCTGTTGCCCCGCAAGGAACTGGATGCACAGGGTAATGAGATAGACCCAAGGGAAGAACTGGTGAGCAAGATACTGGAGTACAAACGTTTTAAAGAAGCTTCAGCACAAATGGCCGAGATGGAGGCCCTGCGGATGCTGATGGTGAAGCGGGGAAATATACAGAAAGAATTATCACTCATCGGGGAGGAAACCGGTGAGGGTACCGAGATCCAGAATATTACCTTATTTAAACTGATGAAGGCCTTTGAAAGGGCCATGCAGAAGTACAGCGACCGGGTGAACAAGCCTGTTCATACCGTGGTGCAGTATAACTATACCATGGAGGCCAGCCGTGACTATATGCTTACCCAGGCAAGAGAACAACGTAATATGTCCTTTGAAAGGATATTCGACCATTGCGAGAAC
>JAEUVL010000468.1 GCA_016786965.1 Chitinophagaceae bacterium | reverse complement strand
AGGGTTTTCTTTAAGGTATGTTCCCCTGTTTCGGCAGCTTCATTCATTAAAGCATCCATTGGTTTTCTTACGAATAAACTCATGTGTTAGTTTTTATTAAGTGACTAAGATAAGAAACGTAAAAGATTTTTATTGTTTAATAGCTTTTTGCCTGGATACAGCGAAATAATACAACGGAATACCCATCAATACAATGATAAGTCCCGGCCAGGTAAACTCTGGTTTGTAAATGATCAGCAGTAGGCAAAAGGCCAGTCCCATTAATATATATAATACCGGCAGCACCGGGTAGCCAAATGCTTTGTAGGGCCGCTCGGCATCTGGCCTTTTTTTCCGCAGAATAAAAATACCGGCAATGGTGAGTATGTAAAATAATACTACCACGAAAGAGATCATGTCCAGCAGGTCTCCATACTTACCGCTCAGGCACCACAGTGAGGCAATCACACATTGTACCCAAAGCGCAACAGCAGGCACTGAATTTTTGTTTAGCTCACCTGTTTGTTTGAAAAATAATCCGTCTTTCGCCATGGTGTAATAAACCCTTGCTCCGGCCAGTATCAGCCCATTATTGCAGCCGAAGGTGGACACCATTATCAGCAATGCAATTAATGTAGTGCCAAAAGAAGGGAATATTCTATTGGCAGCGGCCACTGCTACACGATCGTCAGTAGGGAAAGCCAATTCATTTATTGGCATCACATTCAGGTACATCAGGTTGGCGCATACATATATAATGGTAACGATTAGGGTTCCGAAGAAAAGACTCAACCCGATATTTCGTTTGGGATTTTTCATTTCCCCTGCTATAAAGGTCACATTGTTCCAGGCATCGCTGCTGAAGATAGAACCCACCATGGCGGCAGCTATAGCACCTAGCAGGGCCGAGCCGCCAATACCAACCCAACCAGTGGGATGCAATACTCCTGTCACTTTATCTTTTTCTCCAAGATCTTGTACGGCAGTAAAACCGGTTTTCCAGTTCTCTGCCCAATAGCTGTCTTTTACCAGTATAAAACCAAAAACGATCAGACCGAATAAGGCCAGCAGCTTGGCGGAAGTAAATAATGTTTGAATTAATTTCCCTTCTTTGACACCACGGGAATTGATATAAGTAAGTAAGCAAATAATAGCTATCGCCACCAACTGTCCGGAATGGATCTTTATAAAACCGAGATCTTTCAGCAGGTAATTATTACCAAGCTCAGGAACCAAATAAGCCAGGAACTTGGAAAAAGCTACTCCCACAGCAGCGATAGTAGCAGTTTGGATGACGGCGAAAAAGCTCCAGCCATACAGGAAACCCATCAAAGGATTATATGCTTCCTTCAGGTATACATATTGTCCCCCGGCTTTGGGGAACATGCCGCTGAGCTCTCCATAACTCAGGGCTGCTGTAAGTGTCATAAAGCCGGTAATGAGCCAAACAGCGATCAGCCAACCAGCGCTTCCGGTATAGCGGGTGATGTCAGCGCTTACGATAAAGATACCTGAGCCGATCATAGAACCGGCCACGATCATGGTACCATCAAATAATCCAAGGGTAGGTTTGAAAGAGGCGCTTTGTTCAGCCATAACGTTGGTTTGGTTTTGCAGGTCTTGCCTGAATCGTATCTGGAAAAATAGCGATTTCTTTAAAAAACGGGCAAAAGATTTACCAACGGTGGCCCGGCAATCCAATTAGCAGCGAATTTCTCCATATTTGGAACTAAACCTTTAGTTTTGAAGCCTTACTATTAGAAAAATGAACAAACGAAACGCCGGACTGCTTGCCCTCGCTCTTTT
>JAEUVL010000465.1 GCA_016786965.1 Chitinophagaceae bacterium | reverse complement strand
ATACAGTATATTGAATGGTGCAAAGTAAAGGATTTTAAGGCGGAGCGAACCAGGCCGCTAAACAGAATGTAATATTTATATGAAGAAAATATATCACCTCGGGAACTGCACTACCTGCCAGGCCATCATCAAAGAAACCGGTATCGATGTCTTACAAAAAAAGCAGGGAAACAAATTATTGATGCAGGATATCAAATTTGAAAAAATAACTCCGGCACAACTGGATGAAATGAAAAAGATGGCTGGCAGTTATGAAGCACTGTTCAGCCGCCGGGCCATCAAGTACAAAGAGCTGGGCCTGAAAGACAAAAAGCTGGAAGAAAAGGACTACCGCAATTTCATACTGGAAGAATATACTTTTCTGAAAAGGCCCGTTGTGATACTCGATGACAAAATATTTATCGGCAACGATAAAAAGAATGTAGAAGCGCTGAAGAAAGCCCTTAGCTGATAATACTTATAACAGCAATAGGATCAGCAACTGTGCGGCTACGATACGCAGTATCATGGTAAGCGGGTACACCGTGGCATAGGTAATGGAAGGAATATCGCTGCCGGTAAGTTTGGTGGCAAAAGCCAGCGCCGGCGGATCGGTAGATGCACCGGACAACAAACCACACACTTCAAAGAATGTTTTGCGCAAGTACTTCCGGGCAATATATCCTACCAGTAATAACGGAACAACCGTGATGATAACGCCCATCCCTATCCAGGCCCAGCCACTGCCATCGGCAAAAGCAAGCGACAGGTTTTTACCACTGCTTAGTCCCACACTGGCAAGAAACAGGCTGATGCCGAGTTCTCTTATCATCAGGTTGGCACTGTTGGTGGTATAATTATTCAGGTAAAATAAATTGCCGAAACGGCTGAGTGTAAGTGCAATGATCAGCGGTCCGCCTGCCATCCCGATCTTTACTGCCACCGGCATATTGGGGAAATGAAAAGGAATGCTTCCCAATATCACTCCCAGCACTATGCCCATGAAGATAGGTGCCAGGTCAGGCACTTCCAGTTTCTTTAAGGAATTGCCCAATGCGGCTGTTACCTGTTTCACCCCTTCCTCAGTACCTACTACTTTCAGCGTATCGCCGAGTTGTAAAAAAATATCTCCATGCGGTACCATTTCCACACCGGCACGGCTAAGGCGGGTAAGAGTAAA
>JAEUVL010000447.1 GCA_016786965.1 Chitinophagaceae bacterium | reverse complement strand
TAGCCCTGTTGTTGTTTAAAGCTAAATAGTTGACTATAGCTATAGAGAAAGCCAAGACAAAAGATTATTGTAATGAGAATTGGTTTACCCATTTTAAATTAAATTGCCTTATCGCAAGCGGTATTTAAAATCCTATTGCGTTGCCGCCATCAACCGGCAGCACTACGCCTGTAACATATTTAGCACCATTGCTTACCAGATAAAGGGCTGCTGCTGCTATGTCTTCTGGCTCACCCATATGCCCCATTGGGGTACGGTTGAATACTTTTGCTTTACGTTCAGGGTCGCTGTCCAGAGCTTTTGCGGTCATATCACTGTAGATAAAACCAGGTGCAATAGCATTTACTCTTATTCCTTTGGGCGAAAGTTCAACTGCCATGGCCCTTGTCATACCATCTATCGCCGTCTTACTGGCACTGTAAGCAATTACTTTAGGTAGCCCATATTGGGCAGCCATAGAACTTATATTAATAATAGCACCTGTTTTCCTTATTAGCATATGTTTCACCACTTCACGGCTCAGGGCAAACACTGCACATAAATTTGTGGTGAGTATTTTTTGAAAGTCTTCGTCTGTTACCTCGGTAAAGTCTTTTTTCATGTTAATGCCAGCATTATTGACAAGAATATCAATTTGATTGAATTCTATAAGGATATTTTCTATTAAACCAGGGATAGAAGCCAGATTACTCAGGTCACAGGTTTTGAAAAAGCAGTCACTTCCCAATTGCTGTGTGGCAGTCTTCAGCTTTTCTTCATCCCGGCCAACGATTATGGTAATGATATTGTTCTGGATAAAGGTTTTTGCAATTGCAAATCCCAAACCTGAACCACCACCGGTGATCACGGCAATTTTTTTAGCAGATTTACTCATGCTTTAATTAATTATCCTCCTCCCGGTGCAAATGGGAAGCGAAGTTTTTTATAATAGTCTAGTGTTTTATTTGGTTGTTCATAGCCCGGAGGTAAAGGCATTTTGCTAAAAGTTTGAAAATACAGCAAGCATGCATCTCTCCACCAGATGGCTTCTTCTGCTTGTATGTGCAATAGCATCCTTACTTGTTCAAATCGTTGATCATCTATTTTGCCTCTTTGTCTTAGCCATTCTTTTATTATCCAGTTAACCTGTTCTGAACCGTTGTAATACCTGTAGCATAGTTCATCCCAAACTGTACGTTTGTTCTTTAAAATATAATTCCACGGAACGTGGTGAAACCATAACAAGTTTTTTTCTTCGCAAGTATTGATGTCATTCCATAGTTTTTGCGCTTCAGGAAAATACTGTGCAATAGCATTACTGCCGGTACTGGTTCTGTTGAAACCAATGCCAACGCTGTCAGCTTTGTGATAATACACAGGGTTCCATTCAGGGCGGTTCAGGTTACTAACCCAGGGTGCAGGGCCATAGTGATGACCGGTTCCCATAATATGATGCAAGCCGATCGGGTTCATGTAGTTCACCATGATCTCCCTGCTTTTAAGCATTACGGATTTTATTGTATTTATAAATGAAGCATCGTTTGTGAATGACATTCGCAACCAGTCATCAGCTATTTGTTCGCTTGACAAACTATGATCCCAACTTAACCTGCCAAGTGCATACCAATTGGCTTGAGCGAAAGGATGTCCGCACCAATTTATATCATTACCAATATTAGCAACTCCGGCCATTCCATTTAGAGTATGGCTGTCAAGACTACCGTCTATGACCCGGGCAACTAAACTTCCTTTCCCTTTAGAGTATGTATCGCTCTCAAGCACCTCTTTAAATAGCGGCGCTAAATATACAAGATGTGTGGCCTGTCCTAGATATTCCTGTGTTACCTGGAACTCCATCATTAGTGGTGTTCTGGGCATTGCCCCAAAAAGGGGATGAAAAGGTTCCCTTGGCATAAAGTCAATTGCACCGTTCTTCACCTGAACCATAACGTTTTTATCGAATTTTCCATCAAGCGGTACAAATTCATTGTATGCTTGTTTATGACGGTCTTCCGGATTTTCATTACTATAAACAAAGGCCCGCCATATAATGATACCTTTGAAGGGGTCAACTGCCCTGGCCATCATGTTGGCACCTTCTGCGTGGTTTCGTCCATAATTTTGTGGCCCAGGTTGTCCTTCGCTGTTGGCTTTTACAAGGAAGCCACCAAAGTCTGGTATAAGGGAATAAATTTCTCTTGCCTTTTCAGCCCACCAATTTTGTACACTATCATTCAATGGGTCAGCTGTTTTTAGTCCTCCGATTTCTGCTGGTGCGCTGAATCTGGCAGTTAAAAAGACCTTTATGCCGTAGGGGCGAAAGATATCTGCCAGCGTCTTTACTTTTTCCAAATATGATCTTGTTAATACAGTTGCATTAGCATTTACATTGGTAAGAGAAACTGCATTGATGCCTATGGATGCATTGGCTCTAGCATAGTCAATATAGCGTGGGTCTATATAGCCTGGGAGACGGTGCCAATCCCAGATACTAAACCCGGCATATCCCCTTTCCACAGTGCGGTTAAGGTTATCCCAATGGTTGAGCATCCTCAGTTTAAGTTTTGGAGCTGATACAAGTTTTAAGTTCTCTATGGGTTGGTTGGTTTGCAGCAGCCTGAGGAAATGAAATATCCCGTATAGTACCCCAATGTCTGTGTTAGCAGCAATAAAAATCCTTTTTTTTCCATTGTTGGCAATACTAGCAATAGCATAGCCTTCATCACCCACTTTGCTCAATTGAAGTACGGAGGATAGGTTATCAATTTCAGAAGACTGGTCTGGTGTGCCGCACCACAAAGATGAGGCTGCAATACTCCCCGTATTACTTTGATAAGTGGTGCCGAGTAAACTGCTAAGCCCCATAGAAAGTTCGTGTTGCGCTACTTTGATTGTTTCTGATTCACCAACTACAAAAGGAAATTTAATAGCAGTTCTGTATTTGTTTAGTAATGCAGTATTGGAAATTTTATCATATCGAAGCCATAGCCGGTATCCGTCTTCAGCCTGTAAAGTAGAAAGAACAAGCAGCAGTATTGATGTAAGAAGTACTCTTTTCATGATAATGCTCAGCGAGTTAAAACGAATTTTTTTTCTTCAGCGATGATTTCCGGATGATAAGCTCAGATCTTACAACAATTGTATTGGTGTTTTTGATATTGGAGTTCCCTTTAAGGTGGTTAATCAGGTTGCGGGCGGCAATTTCCCCAATGTCAATACCAGGGTAGTTAATAGTGGTCATCTGTGGTTCCACTATTTTACTGATTGCATCATTATTAAAGCCTACAATTGCAATATCATCTGGTATGCGAACGCCGTGTTCTTTTAGTGTTTGCATACAAACTGCTGCGGAGAAGTCGTTAGTAATGAAAGCGCCATCTGGCAATGGCTTCATTTTCAAAATTTCCAGAGCGGCTTCCACTCCACATTGTTCACTCAGATCTTTAATAAGTACCAGCTCTTTATTATAGGTAATGTCATTGTCATACAATGCATCGGAATAACCTTTATGCCGTTGGGCATATACATTTCTTTTCAGGCTGGCGGTAACAAGGACTATTCTTTTGCAACCCTGTTCTATTAAATGTTGAGTGGCCTGGTAACCGCATTTGTAGTTATCAATAATTACTTTGGTGCTTTCCGTTTCTTCTTCGACACGGTCAAAGAAAATGACAGGTATTCCTTTCTCTTCAAATTGTTTATAATGATCAAGACCTTTTGTATTGAAGGCAAGGGAGGCTATGAGTCCGTCCACCCGTTTGTGAAAAAGGTTAGCGGCATTAGCAGCTTCTTTTTCATAGCTTTCCGAGGAGTGAGCGATGATGAGATCATAACCGGCTTCAGTAGTTATTTTTTCAATACCCGCAAGTACGGAAGTGATGAAATTACTATTCAATTCATGGACGATAACACCAATAGTATTTGTTTTTTGTTTGCGCAGACTACTTGCAAACGTATTATGCCTGTAACCCAGTTCTTTTGCCGCTTCCTGTATCCGTTTCCTGGTGTTTTTATTGATGGCAGGATTGTCCTGTAATGCACGGCTTACTGTGGCCGTGGATAAATCCAGCTTTTGGGCAATATCATAGATCGTAACTTCTTTTTTTGATTTCATGGTGCAATCGGTTGCAAATCAATTTGGTGATTAGCTCCACCTAAAAATAGAGAAAGTGGCTAATAAAATAAAGATTTATTTTAAAATAGTCCTCTTTTTTTCAAATTGAGCTCTTTTTCTGACATTTTTCTTTTGATCAGGTGAGTTAGAATGGTGTACTCCATATTATATGATAACTTAAAATACCAGGAGTGCGGCCAAGGAAAAAATATATTGCAATCGGTTGCATTTTTTTGGAAACTTTCCTATATTCGTTTCGTGGTGGTTAAAAATCATTGAAAAACCATCTGCCAAATTGCCTGCTGCTATATGAAAAATTGGAAACACGACTCAATGTCTTCAGTGTTCTTTTGGGGTAACGCTTATTGCATTCCCAACTGGAAATTCCTTCCACTTTTAAGTTATTTATTGCAGCCAGGAGTTAACCATTCAATTCCTAAAACAGATATATGAAACAAACTGCAAACATTACAAAACGATTGTTGCGCCTCATTATGCTTGTTCAGTTTTTGCTTATGGCTGATCATGCATTAGCGCAGAACATTACTATCAGGGGCCGTGTGACCCAGGATGACGGTCAACCGGTACAAAGACCCTCGGTGATGGTTAAGGGGACATCAAATGGGGTAACTGGTGACGAGAATGGAGATTTTTCCATTTCTGCTCCTGGTAACAGTACCCTGGTTATTACTGCCGTAAATTTTGAATCAAAGGAAGTGGCAGTCAATTCCCGGACCACAGTAAATGTGACACTAACACTGCTAGCGAAAATGGAAAGTGAAGTAGTGGTAGTTGGGTATGGTACACAAAGAAAGGAGGCCATTACCGGTTCGGTTGCGTCAATTAATGGAGACAGGATGCGTGAAGTTCCATCGCCCAATATTTCTCAAGCCTTACAAGGACGGATAGCCGGTGTGGAAATGTCGCAAACCTCGACAAGGCCAGGTGCTACCATGCAGATCCGTATCAGGGGTACAAGGTCACTGAGTGCAGATAATAATCCATTGATAGTTCTCGACGGAATTCCTTTCATGGGGTCAATTGCTGATATTAACCCCAACGATGTCAAGAGCATTGAGATCCTTAAAGACGCTTCAGCCACTGCGATATACGGTTCCCGTGGCTCGAACGGAGTTATTCTTGTAACAACGGATAAAGGGTCAAGAAATAGAAAGCCCCGCATAAATTACAGTGCTTATCATGGCATCCAAAACGTTTTTGCTAAGTATCCCATGATGAACGGACCAGAATTTGTGGCATTGCGTGCTGCCGCAGCTCAATATACTAATGGACAGGATGAGTCTAATGAAATTAATACCGATTGGCAGGACCTGTTTTATAAAACTGGTGTCGTGTCAGATCATAACATCAGCCTTTCCGGAGGTTCAGAAACCGGAAATTACAACTTTGGCATGGGATATTATTTGAACAAAGGGGTGATTCCTACCCAGCAATACAAGCGTTATTCTTTGCGTGGCTCACTGGATCAACAGGTGGGAAAGTATTTTCGAGTGGGATTCACTACCAATAACAATTATAACCAAAGTGACGGTAACCAGGTTGGCTTGTATAATACTTTAAGTATGTCACCTATTTCGACTCCATATAATCCTGATGGTACGGTGAAAAGATCAATAAGGATGATACTGGACAACCAGTATGTTTTTACAAAAGATGTAGTCGAGAACCTAAAGGATAATGATCAATGGCTTAACGAAACACGAGGCTTTGCATCTTACAATGCCATTTATGCCGAGGTGAAAGCACCATTTATTCAGGGATTGAAGTACAGGGTAAACCTTGGTCTGGATTATATTCAATCCAATAATGGAGCTTATACCGGTCAGGGAGTAGGTGATGGACTCAACCCAAATACTGTATCATCTGCTTCTGTTGACAACAGGACTACCTATCACTGGACGGTTGAAAATATTCTTTCCTACGACCGCACTTTTGCCGGAAAACATACAGTGAATGCTGTGGCTTTATATTCGGCTGAACAAAGTAAATATAACAGGTCTAATATGTCGGCTCAGGATATACCCGCTGATGCCTTTACATTTTATAACCTCGGACAGGCGGCCGGCCAGATACAGGTAAGACCAGAGAACCAGGATTACCAGTTATGGGGATTAATGTCAGCCATGGGACGTGTTATGTATTCTTATGACAACCGATATATGATCTCTGCTACGGTACGTTCTGATGGCTCATCGAGATTGGCCCCGGGTAGCAAATGGCATACTTATCCTGCGGTATCTGTGGGATGGAACATAGCCAATGAATCGTTTATGAAGAAGATTGCTTTAATAAACAATTTGAAACTTCGAGTTGGATTTGGAGAGACCTCCAATCAGTCAATTAATCCATATGCCACACTTGGATTATTAAGCACCAGGCCTTATAATTTTGGCCCTTCGAACTATGTAACCGGCTACTATGTATCTCAACTGCCAAACCCTGATCTCGGATGGGAATTTTCAAAGACCTGGAATGTTGGGCTTGATTTTTCTATTCTTAAAAACCGGTTGTCAGGTACAGTTGAGTATTATATAACAAAGACCGAAGATATTCTTCTCAACCTCAGCCTGCCTCTTACATCAGGGGTGACCAGCATTGCTTCAAACATTGGAGCAACTGAAAACAAAGGAATTGAACTTAGTTTGAACGGCACGATCATCGATAATAAGAACGGATGGACCTGGGAAGCAGGACTTAATTTTTATGCAAACAAGAATAAACTGGTGTCACTTGCTTCAGGACAAACAAGGGATGAAGCCAACTGGTGGTTTGTAGGGCATAACATCAATGCTATTTTCGACTATAAGAGAATTGGACTTTACAGTACCGCAAAAGACAGTGCTGACAGTCATATGAACATTCTGGAGCCTGGAGGAAGAGTAGGGATGATAAAAGTGGAGTATACGGGTGGTTTTAACCCGGATGGTACGCCAGTAAGGGCTATCGGGCCTGCCGACAGACAAGTGATAGATGTAGATCCTAAATGGCAAGGTGGTTTTAATACCCGTGTATCGTATAAAGGATTTGATCTAGGCATCGTAGGTATTTACAGGCATGGGGGTATTCTTTTCAGTACTATCCACGGTTCGAATGGTTACCTTAATTTGCTGAGTGGACGCAGAAATAATATAAGTGTTGACTACTGGACCCCGAATAATACCGATGCGAAGTATCCCAGGCCCGGATCTCCGCTAATCAGTAGTGATAATCCTAAGTATGCAAGTACTCTCAGCTATTTTGATGGGTCTTTCCTTAAAATTCGTACCATAACGCTGGGATACGATTTGAGCCGTAGCCTCATTAAGAATAATGCTATTAAAATGAGGATGTACTTTACTGCTCAAAATCCGTTTGTAATGTTCTCACCATTCTATAAGGAATCGGGCCTTGATCCTGAAACCAACTCGTTCGGTAATGAAAATGCGGCAGTAAACCTCACTCAAAACCTGAGACGTATACTCACCGTTGGTTTTAACACTCCTTCGACCCGCAACTATGTTGTTGGTGTTAATTTGACATTTTAAAACATACGATTATGAAACATATACAAATAAAATTCGTCATTGTCTCAGCACTCTTACTGCTATTATCTCCTGGTTGTAAGAAAATACTGGATGAAGAACCACGCAGTATTTACACACCTGAATTTTTCAAAACAGAAAAAGGAGTGCTGGGTGGCATTTCATCACAGTATGCACATCTTCGGTTCATTTATGGGCAACCATATTATTATAACACTTTAGAAACGGGTACTGACGAATATACCTATGCTCAAAGTGCTGACGCCAACTTCAGGGATATGGATCTTAGTGGTGTTGGAAACATAACAGCTACGAGCAGCCGGTCAGACGCTTTATGGGGTACGGCCTTTTCTAATATCAATACTGCCAGTGGTATTATTGAAAATGCAGCAAGTGGAGGTACAATCCCCGCTTCACTCATAGCCGAAGCGAGATTTTTCCGTGCTTTTGATTACTTCCTTCTGGTACAAACATTTGGCGGTGTGCCTTTGGACCTGGGTGCTGGCGAATTGAAATTCAATACAACTGCTTCCAGAACATCTGTACGCAATACTGTGCCGGAAGTTTATACCAAAGCGATATTCCCCGATCTGCTACAAGCGATAAATGATCTGCCAACAACCGGCAGGGTTACAGGAGGAGTTACAAAAACAGTCGCACGCCTTTACCTGGCCAAAGCGTACTTAACATACGGTTGGTGGCTGCAAAATCCGAACAGTATACCAACTTACCCGGAAACAGCGAGAACCGACCCTGATGGACATGATGCACAATGGTATTTTCAGGGGGCTTATAATGTAGCAACACAAGCGATTGACAGCCCTGGCCCTTTTGGTTTAGAGAATACCTTTTATGATTTACACATAGGCGGCAATGACCGTAACAAAGAAATGCTCCTCTATGCTGATCATACACAGGAAAGTGAATTTTATAATGGAGCTTGTCTTAGTTGCTTTGACAGCGAATCTGGAAATGGCAGAAACGGAGCTTACTGGATGGTAAACTGGAATTATACAGTTATCAGAAGTGCCCCAAATCCTGATGGAACCGGTAGCGCAGTAAGTTCTGTTCAGCGTGAAGCAGTGCAGGCACTAGGTCGACCATATACCCGTATGGCTCCCACCATCGGGGCAATTAAAAATACTTTTGCAGATAAAACACTGGATGCCCGTTACGATGGTACATTCAGCACTGTTTACAGAGGCAATTGGCCTAAAGGCGGAACCACCAATGCAGTACTTTACAATGCTAATGACTTGCCAGTTACCCCGGGTCAGCCTATTTTGAGTTTCCTGGAAGATGAAACACTTACACCCAGTATTGTTTATCCAACTGGAGCAAGTTTTCCCGGAAAAACCTCTAATAATGTCGGCGCTGGTGTAATACCTGGCAGGGCTGATTTTGTCATCCACCCTTTCGGTATTAGCAGGATCGTATATCCAAGTTTATGGAAGTTGGGAGTATATCGTACGGATAATGGTACAGGGTTGGGTCAGCCGAATGCAACCAGCACCCGTCCATTTAAGATCGCCAAATTTTCTGAACTTTATTTTATCGCTGCTGAGGCAGTTGTAAAGGGGGCTACACCGGTAGCAGGCAAAAGTGCACGGGAATTGATCAATGTGATTCGTGCACGGGCAGGCAAATGGAAATTCTCTAATAAAAATAACGCACCTTTCGTAGCAGACAATAGTGCGGCAATGACAGCAGCCACGCCTGCTACTATTGACATTAATTATATTTTAGCGGAACGTTCCCGTGAATATTTTGGAGAAGGCCACCGTTGGTTCGATTTGGTACGCACCCAAAAGTGGAATGAGCTTGCAGGAACTTATCAGATATGTGGTGCGGCTTATGGAAATCATACTCCGCAAACTATAACACGTACTATTCAGCCATTCCATTACATCCGGCCTATCCCGCAAGCCCAGCTTGACGGGATGGATATGACACCGGCAGAAAAAGCCGCCTATCAGAATCCGAGTTATCAATAAGCCCAAAACAGACCGGGAATATGGTTCACATATGTCCACGGCTTAAAGCCGAAAGAAGAGAAACAGAATATGTTTATGTTATTTAGTATTAAAAAATAGACTGGGAAGTAAACATGGTGACTGTCTCAGGTAATCTGACTTTGAGAAGTTTGTGGAAAGACAGGAAAAGAAAATAGTTATTATTATAAAAGGCTTAAGCAAAAGCAGTTCTTATAGCAATCGCCAGGAGGGGTGAATTCTTTCACCCTTCCTTTATTTTTTAATCAGTAACTTAATTTATAAAACAAACCTTTCAATGCTGCTGCTAGGAATTGATATAGGCACTTCATCCATCAAGGTATCAGTAGTAGATGCTGCCACACAGGTATGTACAGCCTCCGCACAGTATCCGGATATAGAATCGGGTATTATTGCCTTGCAGCCGGGCTGGGCAGAACAATCGCCTGATACATGGTGGGAGCATGTGCAGCTTGCCATTTTAAAGCTGCATGCACAACGAAAATATGATCCGAAGGAAATCGCTGCTATTGGTATCGCTTATCAGATGCATGGCCTGGTGATGGTGGATAAAGAGCAACAAACGCTTCGAAACAGTATTATCTGGTGCGACAGCCGAGCGGTTTCCCTGGGTGAAATAGCTTTTGAAGCAATTGGCAAAGAAAAGTGTTTGCTTCACCTGCTTAACTCACCGGGAAATTTTACCGCATCAAAATTAGCATGGGTAAAGGAAAACGAATCGGTTATTTATGACAAGACCGGGACAATAATGCTGCCAGGAGATTTCATTGCTATGAAACTAACAGGAAGTATCACTACAAGTATTTCCGCCTTGTCTGAAGGGGTATTTTGGGACTTTCTGGAGAATACCTTATCGGCGGATGTATTCGGACATTATGGTTTGAATACTTCACTTATACCCGATGTTCACCCTGTATTTGCTGTGCATGGTCATGTGTCTGCTTCTGTCGCCTCCGCATTGTCATTAAATCAAGGTATTCCTGTTACCTACAAGGCAGGCGATCAGCCCAACAATGCCCTTTCCTTAAATGTATTAGAACCCGGAGAAGTAGCCGCCACTGCCGGAACTTCAGGTGTTATTTACGGGGTGACGGATCAACTCACTTATGATAATGAGTCAAGGATCAACACCTTTGCACACGTCAACTATACACCAGAGAAAAAACGTCTCGGCGTTTTGTTATGCATTAATGGTACCGGGATATTGAACCGATGGATCAGAGATATCGTTGGTAGCGGGATGACCTATGAACAGCTTAACCGATTAGCAGAGGAAGTGAAACCCGGGAGTGATGGATTACTGGTCTTTCCTTTTGGTAATGGTGCTGAACGTATGCTTAACAATAGAATCGTTAACGCCAGTCTGCAGCATATTGACCTTAACAAGCACAGTAAACAACATTTGATACGAGCCGGGCAGGAGGGAATAGCATTCGCTTTCCGTTATGGTCTTGATATAATGCGCCGGAATGGAATGAACCCGCAGGTAATCCGGGCAGGCCGGGCCAATATGTTTTTAAGCAAGGTATTTACTCATTCTTTTGTGAACACACTGAACGTTCCGGTTGAATTGTATAACTGCGACGGAAGCGTCGGTGCAGCCTTCGGGGCCGGTATTGGGGCGGGAGTTTATGCATCACCTAAAGAGGCATTTCAGCATTTTAAGCCATTGGAACTGGTCACAGCAGTTGATGCCGCACGGTATGATGAACTGTACAATCAATGGTTAGAGCAATTACAGATACAACTTAGTTAATCAATTAAAAATTAGATTATGGCAATCGTAACTGGAAGTAAAGAATTTTTTAAGAATATTGGAAAGATAAGCTATGAGGGCCCGGCCTCAGATAATCCACTAGCTTTCCGCTGGTATGATGAGAACAAGATCGTGGCAGGAAAGACAATGAAAGAGTATCTCAGGTTTGCCTGTGCATATTGGCACAGCTTCTGTGGTACTGGTGCAGACCCTTTTGGGGAGCCTACACATTTATTTCCCTGGGGTGAAAAAGCAGATCCTATCGAACGGGCAAAAGACAAGGCTGATGCAGCCTTCGAGTTTATGACCAAGTTGGGATTACCTTATTACTGTTTTCATGATGTAGATGTCGTAGACTATACCAACGACATAAATGAGAATGACAGAAGATTAAAGACAATTACCGAATATCTAAACAATAAGCAGTCTGCAAGTGACGTGAAACTATTATGGGGAACTGCTAACCTTTTTTCTAATAAAAAGTACATGAATGGTGCTGCTACTAATCCTGATTTTCAGGTGTTGGCACATGCCGCAGCACAAGTTAAAGCAGCATTGGATGCAACAGTAGCCCTGGGCGGAGAAAATTATGTTTTTTGGGGGGGAAGAGAGGGCTACATGAGTTTGCTTAATACTAATATGAAGCGGGAAAAAGAGCATTTGGCAAAATTCCTGCATACTGCTAAGGATTATGCAAGGAAAAATGGGTTCAAAGGAAAGTTCTTTATCGAACCGAAACCCTGTGAACCAAGTAAACATCAGTATGATTATGATAGTGAGACAGTGATCGGTTTTTTACGCCAGTATGGTTTACTGGATGACTTTAGCCTGAATATTGAAGTAAATCACGCCACACTGGCGGGCCATACTTTTACCCACGAATTACAAGTGGCTGCTGACGCAGGCTTATTAGGAAGTATTGATGCAAATCGTGGCGATTACCAGAACGGCTGGGATACTGACCAATTTCCCAATGATATAAATGAATTGACAGAGGCCATGCTGATCATTCTGGAAGCGGGTGGTTTTAAAGGAGGAGGTATCAACTTCGATGCAAAGATCCGGCGCAACTCCACAGATCCTGAAGACCTTTTTTATGCTCATATTGGCGGTATGGACACTTTTGCCAGAGCATTAATAACAGCCGATAATATTTTGCAACATTCGGCGTATAAAAAAATAAGAGCAGAACGATATGCAAGTTTTGACAGTGGGAAAGGGAAAGATTATGAAAATGGTCTTTTATCGTTAGAGGATCTCAGGGCATATGCTATGGAGAATGGAGAACCGGTCATGAGAAGTGGCAAGCAGGAGTACCTGGAGAATATCATCAACAGATTTGTATAGCACAAGAGGTAAGTTTTTTCTTGTTCTGATAAATTATTGTGTAATACAATATCCCTTACTGATCAGGAGATTATCGTCTACCCGGATAACAGTAAAGTGGTAGGCCTGTATTACTGGAGAAATATTTATCGATATTGTCTCGCTATGAAATACATAATGGGAAAATCCTAACTGCTTACTAAATTGAGATGGCAATGATTCATAATTGGCACAAAATGTTAATTCGGCTGAAAGGATACATAATTTTATATCAAACGTGATAAAGAATGATTTCGCAAACGGAGAAAAGGCAAATAACAGAAGATACATATACTTTGAGGAATAATAGTGGAGTAGAAGCTGTTTTTTGCAGGGAAGGTGCCAGGATAATGCGCTTAATTGTTCCTGATAAAGCAGGAAATCCTATAGATATTGTAGCAGGCTTTAATAGTGTGGAGGAATATCTGAAAAGCCCTGAACCTTATTTTGGAGCTACCATTGGCAGGTATGCCAACAGGATTGCTAATGGGAAATTTCATTTATTTGGTACAGAATTTCATTCAGGCATAAACGATGAGATAAATACATTGCACGGCGGTATTAATGGATTTCACAATCGGGTGTGGAATACTACTTCACCAAATGAAACAAGTATTAAGTTTGATCTGCTGTCTCATGATGGTGAAGAGGGCTTTCCTGGTAATCTGGATGTGAAAGTTACCTACACGCTTACCCCTGCTAATGAACTTAAGATTGAGTACGAAGCATTTACTGATAAACCAACGGTTGTGAATCTCACCAATCATGCTTTTTTTAATCTGAATGGCGAAGGTGAGGGAACTGTAGAAGGTCATTTATTGCAAATAAATGCCAATAACTATACCCCAATCAACTCAAAATTGATACCGACTGGTGAAATCAGTGCAGTACAGAACACTCCGTTCGATTTCACTATGATTAAATCAATTGGCAAAGACATTGGAATTCTCAATGAACAACTCTTTTTCGCCAAAGGTTATGATCACAATTTCGTTTTGAACGGAACCGGGTTTAAAAAGGCTGCTTCGGTAGCTGGCGATAAAAGCGGTATAGTGATGGATATTTATACTGAGGAACCTGGTCTGCAGTTTTACAGTGGTAACTTTATGAAAGGGCAAAACAATATGCGTAATGGAACAGATGCATTCAGAACTGCTTTTTGCTTAGAAACTCAGCATTTTCCGGATTCGCCAAATCAGCCAGATTTTCCTTCTACCTTACTTTTACCAGGTGAAAAATTTCATACATCATCAGTATACAGGTTTTTAACAAAATAGGCAAATGGCTATCGCCTATTTTTCTTTTTTGCATGTAAACTTGCTTCTATTGTAGCAGCTGTAGATAGCTGCGAGCATGGCTTTATAGTTTAATAAACTACTTCACGAAGCTTAAGGCATAGGGGAATAATTGTTGAGGAGTCCCTTGCACATTTTTAGTTTTTCGCTTTTCTTTTTTGGCCAGAGAGCAGAAAAAAAGTATTGTAAATGCTTTGAAATGCTGTAGTGCAGAATATTTTTATGTCAAGCCAGACGCTGGCCTTGCGTACATACATGGCATCCCAATAATACCGGATGATAATGCTCTCATAGTCAGTAATGGGCCCGTGATAGCCATTTACCTGCGCCCAGCCGGTAATACCTGGCCGCAGCAGGTGGCGAAATGAATAGGAGGATATAACAAAGGAGAAACGAATACAATCAGCTACCATATGCGGGCGGGGACCTATCAAACTCATCTGGCCAATCAGCACATTGAAAAACTGGGGGAGTTCGTCAATATTGGTATGACGGAGAAAGCGACCAACTTTTGTGATACGTTCATCATTCAATTCAGCTGGTGTTTCATCCGCCTCATCATTCAGTACCATGGTCCGGAATTTGTAGCAGGTAAAAGGCACCCCATTACGGCCAATCCTTTTTTGCCTGAAGAATACCGGACCTCTGGAGTTTAGCTTTATAAATATTGCTGTAAGAGGAGTAAGCCAGCTTAGAACCAAAACAATGGTAAGTAAGGAAAATAGAATATCAAACCCCCGTTTAGCTATTAAAAACTTCTTTCTGGTGGCAACGAAGCTCCTTACAATCCCGTTTTGTGGGCTAATATGCCACTTTGCAGGGAGTGATTGGATAGATGTATTTTTCGGGACGGGCTTCAAAGTTGCTGTTGTTATTAAATAGTGGTTTAAATTTATATCGGAATTGCCAAAATAAAGGTTGCCATCTTGCATGAAACACAGCAATTTAAATAGTTGGGTGGCGGTGCCGGGAAATGAAGGGTCATCCATAATTTCTTCTGAAGAAGCAGTACTTAGAACGCTGTCATACTTTGACATCTTTCATTACCCTCTTACCAAAGCTGAAATAGTAGCTTTTAGCAACATTCCGTTAAGTGCGGAAATCTTAGAGAGCTCATTGAACGGGTTGGTCAGTCGCCAGATCGTTTATCCCTATAATGAATTTTATTCCCTGCATAATAACCCGCTTCTAGTACACCGTCGGATACAAGGTAATGAAAGGGCCACCCATCTGCTTCAAAAGGCACAACGAATAGGCCGGTTTCTCTACCAGTTTCCGTTTGTAAAGGCTATTGGGGTTTCAGGTTCCCTTTCAAAGAACTTTGCTGATCAGAAGGCGGATATAGATTTTTTCATCATTACCAGTACCAATCGTTTGTGGGTAGCCAGGACTATCATGCACCTGTATAAAAAACTTACCTTCTTGACAGGTCGCCAGCATTATTACTGTATGAATTATTATATCAATGAAAAGGAGTATGAACTGAAAGAGAGGAATATATTTACCGCCATTGAAATAAAAACATTAGTGCCTGTATGTGGTGAAAAAGAAATACAGGCTTTTTTTGCAGCCAATAAGTGGGCTGATGAATGGTTACCAGTCTGTGGTTATAAACTCCAGCAATTAAAAGAACCCAACCGTTCCTGGATGAAAAAATTGGGTGAGTGGCTCCTCGGTGGTAACAGAGGAGGTCGCCTTGATGATTATCTGCTGAACACTACTACCAGGCGGTGGAAAAAGAAGGAGACTCGCGGTATGAAGAATAACAAAGGTGTACGCATGGGACTTTTAACTAACAAGGATTTTGCTAAGTCAAACCCCGGAGACTTTCAGCAAAAAGTGTTGAGTATGTATCAGCAACGTGTAGAGGGCCTTATGGAAAAACATAATACAGCGTCGTATATCAATTTTTCTGCAAAGTGATGATGTAGTAGTCACCGATCGACCTCCACGGCCATCTTGCCTTCCACTTGTTTTCTTTTGCTACAAGAAATTTATACCAGGTTGAATATTTCACCGCAAAATTTTCTATATAGGAGGGTGGAACCAGGGTGCATAAGCCCTCAAGGCTTTTTACAGTAAAAGAAATTTTGAGTCGCCTACGAACAAATGAAGGGTTATAATACCAGCAGCGAAAATATTCACCTTCGATATGTGCACTGGCGCCCTTGCGGCCGGCAAATCGGCGAAAAGCCGTTTTGAATTTCCCCCGGAATAACAAGAGGAATTCCCACAAACAGAATTTGGGAAGGATGACTAGTGTAACAAAGCCACCGGGTTTCAGCAGATGTTGAAATGAGTCAAGCACTTTTTCCAGCCTGCCTGTACAATTTAGCCCGGCAAAGTTGGAAAAGATATAATCGTAAGGGCCCTGTTGTTGCAGGGTTTCAAGCTCTGTAAAAGAACACAATTCGTGGCTGATCTTATTTTCTAATTGCTGCTCTTTTACTTTGTGAGATAAGATGGCCTGCATTCCGGCTGAGATATCTGTAGCATGTACGGTATGGCCTTTACGGGCAAAGTATATAGCGTCTTCACCCGTGCCAGCATTAAGTTCAAGGATGTTTGATTGCGGCTTTAAAAACCTTTCTGTATGCTCCCTTACTCTTTTCCTTTTGTACTTAATAATAGTATCCCCTGTATACAATTCATCAAACACAGGAGCCTGCCTGGTAAATGCGTCTGCTGCAAATTGTTCTTCCGCTGTAGGGGGCTGGTTCACCGGGCGGGAATTTCCAGTTGCTGTAATTTTTGTTTTGCTATCCATGCAGTTGGGGAGTAGTATAACAATGATACTGCTTTTTTCATTTTAGTGAAACGCAAAGTGGCTGGGCGGCGTACCAGGGTTTTGATAGCTTCCAGAGCCAGGTGCTTCCGGTAGCTTTTATGTACATAGCGGTGTAGTTGTTTATAAAAGGCAGGCGCATAGGTATTGCTAAACATCAAGGCCAGTTCGTCCGAATCGGTCCAGTTGGATTTGTCGTTGAGTTGTGTTTTTACTTTTTCATAGAACTGAGTGCCGGGCAGCGGATAAGAAACAGAAATCCCAATCTCATAGGGCAATAATGTGTTTATCATATTGATGGTATTCATTATATCCTCTTTGGTCTCCCCGGGATAACCAAACTGTATGAAAAATGAGGGGTGAATATTATTCTTCTTCAATAAGCGGGTAGCTTCAAATATCTGTTCTACCCGTGTTCCCTTATCCATGGCATCCAGTATTTTTTGCGATCCACTTTCAGCACCCATCCAGATATTTTCACACCCGGCCCTGGCGAGGTCGAAAATATAGTCTTGCTGCAGCAATAGGTCGGCACGGGCTTGTATCTTAAAGCGAAATATAATATTTTCTTTTTCCAGCAGGTCAGCAAATTCATGTACCCATCCCGGCTTTAGCCCAAAGATGTCATCACAAAACCAGATATGATCGAATGCAAATTTTTCCTGCAGCAGTTTTAGTTCTGCTACCACATTTTGAGGAGAACGAGAGTTGTACCGGTTGCCATAAATGGGTTTAGCGCACCAGTTGCATTTGAAAGGGCAGCCCCTGGTAGTAGCCATATTCATAGAGAAATAACCTCTGCTTTTCATCCATATCTTGCGATAGGGCGCCATATCAATAATATCCCAGGCAGGGAAAGGCAGTTCATCCAGTTCTTTCATTACACTTCGCCGCATGGTTTTTATCACTGCGCCTTTTTGTTCGTAGGCCAGACCAGGTATGGAAAGAAAATCAGTCTCCTTATTATTAATTGCCTGAACCAGTTCCACCAGGGTTTGCTCGGCTTCACCAAGGACAACAAAGTCGGCTCCTTCTTGCAAGTATTTTTCAAAGTGATCGGTGGCATCTGAGCTGGAAACAATAACGGTGCAGCCGGATTGTTTGGCAAATTTCATCATTTCAAAAGCTGCCTCCCTCATATTGGTCAGGCACATTTTGGTGAGGTAGTTGAACCCATCGTCATATATTACGAAAAATTCTGGGTGCTGGTTATGCAAAGGCAGTATCACTTCCTCCGGCCCATAAGCAAACATGGTATCCAGAAGCGATACTTCGTGACCGTTTTGTCTCATCAACGCCGCGGCATACAGGGTACCAATGGGGGCATAAGGCTGCCCTGTGGCCCATTGCTTCGGGTCGAAGCGCATGAAATAAGAGTGAGAGAATAGAATTTTACTCATAGGCCGAGGCGCTCAGGTTATGTTAGTTTTTGGGGAAAGGTTCAGGTAACACACGCATTTAATACAAGTTACATCCTTTTCTATATCGAGTTCTTTACGGAATCGGATGCTTTTATCACTGTTTAATATTTCTTCCAATGACTGTTGTCTTATATTTCCCATGGGCAAATGAAAAAAACAAGGACGTACGGTTCCGTCTGCTTCTACCACCGTGGATACCCAGGGCGCATTGCATTTTTTATACGGGAAAGGGTTCTGTCCATAAAAAGCAGCATAATAGCTATGAACCCTGGCAAGCTTATCCGGAGTTTCGGCAATGAATCCTGTTTCAAAATCCTTTTTATACCTTACAATAATTGTACCCAGGATGCCTTTTAACTCTTCTACTTCTTCTTCTGTGGGTAAGATTTCCTGCTGCCGCTTATCGCTCCACAACACTTCCCGGTTGAAGGCATGGCTGCTCACATCTGCTGGTAAAAAACTGATTTGGTTCAAGCCCATTCTTTTTGCTGCTTCAATGATGGCAGGCCATTGCCGGAAGTTGAGGCGGTGAATGACCGTGCGGCCTGTAATGCGGAAGTCAGGATTCAGATCTTTGATTGCTTGTATCCCTTCTGCTGTTTTATTAAAAGCATCGGGTATGTTGCGGATGGCATTATGAGTGGCTTCATCGCCATCAAGAGAGATAATTACATCGTTCACCTGGTTTACTATATTTTCTGCACTTTTTTTCAGCGTAAGCCCGGTGGAAAGCAAGGAAACTTTTATATCCCGGCTTTTCAATATTTCGCAAAAGCGGAAGAAGTGAGGATTAAGGAGGGCTTCTCCACCGGACATTAATACTTGTTGTGTACCCAATTTTTCCAATGATACCAATAGGCCGGTAATATCTTCTTCTGTTAGCTGCTTAAGGTTTTGATTGTCTTTCCATATATCACACATTACACAGCGACAATTGCAGGCGCTGTGGGGCATCAATATCACTATCGGCAGGGCACTGATACGATGCGTTTGCAGCGTTCTGTATCTTTTATAGGTATGATATAATGATTGGGTCATACTAATTTAGCAACTGCTGCCTGTTTAATGCAGAGCCATGGAAAAGGATTTTTAGTAGTTGAAAAAAAGTGTTGCAAGGCTGCGGGGTTGTATAATAGTTGATAATCGAATTTTTCCATAGCTTGCCAGCCATGATGAAAATAATGAAGGGCCATTTCCGGGAAGCCCATGCTATTGTAATAGTCAGTAGTTCTTTTTTTTGCAGCTTCTATATCTGTTTGTTTATAAAAGGGAGTGTCAAGTATATGTAGTTCGCCATTGGTCTTTAATAGTGATAATGCTGTAGAAATGATCTCCTGTAAAGAAGGAAAGTACTGAATACTCGCTGCAAATACGATACAATCAAAGCTGTTTTTATCGAAAAGACCATTTCGGATATCGCCATACATAAAGTGAAGCCCTTGGATTTCAGCAAATACTGTAGCAGCTTGTTGAAGTTCGGATCGATTTATATCGCAAGCGGTCACTCTGCTTCCTTGGATGCCCGCCAATAGTTTTGCCAACCAACCATTTCCACAACCTACTTCCAGTATGTCAAGGGATGTTGTTTTTTTTGCTAACCAGCGCAACAATTTATTTGCTGATTTTTTTCGTAACTGCCATTCTTTAAAATGAGGGTGAGAAGGAGAGATTTCGGGTAGATGTGCCAATTCTGAATTGGAGTATATTCTTTTCTCTTTGCAGCGCAGTTGGAAATAGCTTCCTTCAAATAGATCGAATTCCCCCTTTTTTTTCGGAGTATTAAGATTATGAGTTATGAAAAACCCGTCAGTCTGCATAAAAATAAATCAGAAGCCTTGTATTTCCGGCTGGCGGTATTTCCAAAGGCGGTGTAATAATTTTATTTCATAAGGGAAGCGGTAAAAACTTGTTTTATAGCGGATGCCTGAAACAAATTTTATCACATTCCTTTTAATACTGTTCAGGCGAATATCAGATACAGTAGGATAATAGCCATTCAGAACCGTTTCAAAGTTTCTTATTTTTTTTATCATCTCCGGGGTAAGCCAGGGTGTTAATGGATTTTTACGCAGGTCAAAGCGTTCCCACTGAGGCAATATCCAGTCTTCCAGTGTTTTTGGAAATTCAAAGCCACTTTCTATTACTGAATTGAACAATTCAGATCCTTCTGTGGGCACAGGGCTATAAGTATATAAAACTACTTCAGTTCTGGGATTTGCTGCTTTTATTGTTTTAATGAAGTTGATGTCAAACTCTATCTGTTCCATCACCTTTTCCGGAGTGGGGGCAGGTGTGCCGAGAACAAATGAATATTCAGGAATGATGTCAAATTTTTTCAGTCGCTCTGCAAAGCGGATAATTTGCTCGCCTGTTTGCGTACCACCCTTGTCTAGTTGCTTAAGTACCGCATCATTTCCACTTTCAGCACCGAAGAAGATGATCTTGCAGCCAGCTTCACGTATCAGTGCCAGGGATTCATCTTTAAACTTGTCCATGGTGTCAATTCTTGCCATGCCCCACCAGTTCATTTTCTCCGGCCTGATCAGTTCAGAAAATTCAACTGTTCTTTTTTCTGAGACAAAGAAATTATTATCATGAAATTCAATCGCATTTGCTCCCCAATTGTCCTTGATATATTTAATATCATTGTACACATGCCGGGCTGACTTAGCTTTCCACCTTGCTTCGTAAGTAGGTACAACGGCACAAAAAGAACAGGTGAAAGGGCAACCGATACTTGAATGGTAAGCAAGGGTTCGGGTACCCAGGTAAGTTTTACCCAAATAAAATTTATCGATTGGATAAAGCTTATTAAGCTGATCATAAGGTAAGGGGGGTAAAGTGTCCTGATCAATCAGGTCCTGTTTGGCGGTTTTGATAATATTGCCATCGTATCGATACGCCAGGTTTTTGATTAGTTCATAGGGCTTGTTATTTTCCAAAGCATCCAGCAACAAAGGAAACGCATGATCACCAGGTCCGTTGATTACGAAATCAACATAGCTGGATTGCAGCACTATCTTGTAATGATTCGTAGGAAAGTAGCCACCCCATATCATGATGGTATTGGGGAACTCCTGTTTTATTCTTTTGGCAAGAGGAATTCCCTGTTTGGTTTGCGGTCCGGGCATAATGGTAAAGCCAATGTACCGATACTCGCCAGTTTGCAAATAAGAAGCGATTTTCTGGTAAGGATCGGTTTCGCAATTTCCATCCACAATGGTCCATTCAAAAATGCCATTTACTGAGGCCGCAATATTCATGATAGCATTAGGTACCCTATGCTTGGCATCGGCGCTTCTGGGATTGAATAAAAGTACCTTGTTCATTGTTTCCATAAAACGACAGATAAGAAGTACAGGTTGCCTTAAAACTTGCCCGTTTATGCCTACTTTTATCACAATAATAATTCTTTAATGTCTATCTATGCCCGATTAAAACAGCTATTTTTCCCGCTGAAGGAACAGGATCCGGAGCATGCCTATGATTTATGGGCATCTGAGTATGATAATCAACCTGGCAACCTGATGCTGGAGCTTGATGAGATCTTATTTTCTGAACTGCTGAGTGAATACTCTGTTAAGGGAAAAGTAATGGCCGATATTGGTTGCGGAACCGGCCGGCATTGGCGAAAATTGTTTGCACAAATGCCTGCAAGGCTTATTGGATATGATGTATCTGCCGGGATGCTGAAAAAGCTGGAGGAAAAATTTCCATCTGCAGAAACTTTTTTACTTCGAAGTGAAAAACTGCCAGAATTGAAGGATGGCTCCTGCGATATGATTATCTCCACGCTGGCAATGGCACATATTCCCTCAATCAGAACAGCATTGTATGAATGGGACAGGGTGCTGAAACCCGGTGGTGAAGTCATCATCACAGATTATCATCCGGAAGCGTTGATAAAAGGGGGGAGGCGAACTTTTAAATACGGTGGTAAAACCCTGGCCGTTAAAAATTATATCCATACAGTTGACGTGTTGAAGGAATTATTTAAACAACTTAGATGGATTGAAATCCGCTTTATCGAAAGGGTGATTGACGATTCAGTAAAAGGATATTATGAAAGGCAAAATGCACTGGAGTTATTTGATTCATTTTTCAATATCCCAATCATTTACGGCATTCATTTAAAAAAGGCAGATGATACTGCATGATGTTATTATTTATGGTAGTCCAGAACGAAAGCATATTTACCTGGAACAAGGACTAATCCAAACAATTACCAGTAACAGGGAATTGCTGGAAGGATTGGAAGACCCTTTGCGAATTGAACTGAATGGGGCTGTTGTCATGCCAGGCTTTATCAATTCCCATGACCACCTCGACTTCAACTCATTTCCGCGGTTGGGAAACAGGATTTATACCAACTATACTGACTGGGGTAATGATATACATGCTGCAAACGGTGTTATGATTAGCGCCGTGAAACGGATTCCCCAGCACTTGCGGATCAAATGGGGATTATATAAAAATCTGATCAACGGATTTACGACAGTAGTAAATCATGGTAAGAAACTGGAGGCGAATCCTTCACTGGTGAATGTATTTCAGGATTGCTATGTACTTCATTCCCCGGCTTTTGAAAGAAACTGGTCGCTAAAACTGAATCATCCTCTGCGAAACCAAAAGCCATTTGTGATGCACATTGGTGAGGGTACGGATAGTGCCGCAGGTAATGAGATAGACAAAGTGATTAAGGCTAACCTGTTTAAAAGGAAGATAGTGGCAGTACATGGCGTAGCTATGAGTGCACAACAAGCTTCGTCTTTTGCCGGCATCGTATGGTGCCCTGCTTCTAATTATTTTCTCTTAGGCAAAACTGCGCCAGTCAAACAATTGAAAAATAGTATAAAAATTGTATTTGGTACTGATTCAACTCTTACCGGATCATGGGATACAGGAAATCACTTTGCAGCAGCTATTGATTCGGACTTGGTATCAGAGCATGAATTATATCACATGCTTACAGATATGCCAGCAGCGCTGTGGGGATTAAAAGACCGGGGAATGATAAAAGAGGGAACGAGAGCTGATTTACTGATCAAAGAAGCCGGAAGCAGTATATATAACAATCATACAAAGGAGATATTGTTGGTTCTAAACAATGGAGAGATAAGAATGGCGGCAGAGAGTATCTTAACTTTATTACCTGTTGATGAGAAAAAAGTATTTGATAGAATCAGAATGGATACTAAAACTTTTTATGTGAAAGCAGGAATTCATCAGTTAATAACTGAAATATTATCTTTTTTTCCTCAAGCGGACATTCCTTTTCTCTGCGTCTGAGAGTATTACCTATATGCAAGTTCCCTACAATACCATCCATTTACTAAGGTCCAGGTTAAAAGGTCTGCCAGATGATATGGCCATGTTTCTGGGCAGGAAGTCATTGGTTTTAAAGGAGGGAAAGGGGGCGAGGATATTAGTTTACCACGGCCTCTGTAAAAAAGATCATTTGCGGTTCAACAGCCTTTTTATTACTAAACGGATGTTTGAAAAACACCTGCAGTTATACAATAAATACTGTCATCTTATATCACTGGATGACTATTATGGAGAACAGTTTAGCAAGGATAGATTCAATATCTGCCTCAGTTTTGATGACGGATTTGCTAATAATCATTCCTATGTACTGCCGCTGCTGGAGCAGTATGAAATACCTGCTGTTTTTTTTATTACGGGCATCAGGCAGGCAGGCTATGACGTTTTATGGAATGACGTTCTTGCCATCGCTTACCGCTATGGGCCGGATAAATTAATTCTTAAAAACAGGAAATTTATTAAACGTAAGGATAGGAAATATGTTGATGCTGGCAGCGGGGAATTGCTGGCAGATATACTTCGTGCTACCGACTTTGCGGGAAAAGAGCAGATGATGGAGGTATTGGGCAGCTTCAAGGATAGGGCTGATCAGGAATATTGGCTGCAAATGACCACAGAACAGATAAAACAACTATCTGCCAGTAAATGGGTAACTATTGGCAGTCATGGATATTATCATAATGATCTTGCAAACCTTCCTGCGGAGTCTGCTAAGTTGGAAATGCAACAGTCCAGGCAGTTTCTTGAAGATGTGACCGGGAAAGAAGTAAGGGCCCTTGCTTTCCCTTATGGCTCCTATTCAGCCGAAACGATTGTTGGAGCAAAGGAAGCTGGTTTCACCCGGCTGCTTGCCACTGATTTTCTTTTTCCAAGTGACGGGAATGACACAACTTTACGAGAGAGATTTACGATAAACCCATTTATCTCAAGCATCAACCAATTGCATGCCTGCATCAGGGGAACTTATACATAGTACAGAGACAGATCAGTACACGGTAGTCCGATTAAACAAGGATCGCATTGCTGATCTGGCACTGCTGCATACTGAAGTTTATGGTAAAGCAACCTTGCCTGATTATTTCAATAAAAAGTATGACACTTCCTATACAGGGGTGGAATATGTTGGATTTATAGTATACAGCAAACAGGGTTTGCCAATAGCGTTTTATGGCGTTATTCCCTGTTTTGTGGTGTACGAGGGTAAAAAAATACTAGCAGCACAATCTACTGATACGATGACCCATCCAGGGCATCG
>JAEUVL010000427.1 GCA_016786965.1 Chitinophagaceae bacterium | reverse complement strand
GGGCCTCCGACCTTGATGGCGATGGCAAAACCGATCTTGCTTTTACTTATAATACATCTTTCTACGCTGCCCTTAGAAATACCAGCACTCCCGGCAATCTGATTTTTAACCCTGCATTGGCCGATATGCCGCTTACTCCCGGCTGTGCACCCCGTGGCCTGGCTATAGGCGACCTGAATAATGATAACAAACCTGACCTGGTAATTGCAGCTCACTTCAGGGACACCCTTTCTGTAATAAGAAATACCAGTACCCCTGGCAACACTGCTTTTGCCATTCCGTTTGATTATGCGGCAGGCACTTCTCCCCGGTCCGTTTCTATCAATGATATGGATGGGGATGGAAGACCGGACATCGTGGCAGCCACGGTCAATTTTTCTGCACTGCCGCGAACACCCCTGCTCGTATTCAGAAATCTCACCACCGCAAGCAATATTGTGATTGGCCCTTATATAAGTCTTTATACCATTCAAGCGCCGTGGAGCATTGCCCTCGTTGACCTCAACCGGGATGGTAAGCCTGATATAGCAACGTCTAATTCCGCCGGCTCACCCACGGCTTCCATTCTGAAGAACAGTACCGGAGAATTGTTTTCCCTTTGCCCTGGTGGAAATATCAGTATCAATGCTTCACTCACCGGCAGCAACTATCAATGGCAGGTAAGTACAGATAGTGTAAACTTTACGGCTATTACCAACAACAGTAACTACAGCGGGGCTACTACCTCCACTTTACAAATAAACAATGCACCATCTGCTTGGTATGGTTATCAATACCGGTGTGTGGTAGATGGTAACAATAGTACAGTCAGCACTATTCGTTTCACCAATGAATGGACAGGACTCATCAATAACCAGTGGGAAGAACCGTTCAATTGGTCATGTGGTACTGTACCCGATATCAATACCTTGGTGATCATCAATTACGGCACTGTTGTGCTGAATGCTAATACATCCATCAGAAGTTTGCAGCTAAATCCTGCTGCCAGTATCACTGTCGCCAGCGGGGTTACGCTTACTATCACCCATTAAGAAAGGCCCTGCCAGATCTGCATTCTCTTATTGAGCTATGTTGTGACCGGAAAATGCTTTTGCCGAATACTCCCGCCTTACATGTAATTATTAAGGGATTGTCGTATCCATTTATTTCCAGTGCTTTCACCTCGGCAGGTGTGGTGATCACTCTGCCCATAGCCCGCAGTTCTTTTTGGGGTCCTCTGCTTTAATTCCTTCATTCTCAAAACAATGAAGCCTGCAAACTAGCTATTCGACAAAAGGCTGAAAACCTTACCTTTGCGGCAATTTATTTAGCGCTTATTACCTCTTAAATCGAACTTGATTATGGCAGACATCTTTGAACGTTTATTAAAAAATGCCGGCCCCATTGGCCAGCATCGTGAAAGGGCCCACGGTTACTTCGCTTTTCCAAAACTGGAAGGCGACATCGGCAGCCGGATGAAATTCCGTGGCAAAGACATGATCGTTTGGAGCCTGAATAATTACCTCGGCCTCGCAAACCACCCTGAAGTGCGCAAAGCAGACGCCGATGGGGCCAAAGACTATGGTCTTGCGTACCCGATGGGCGCCCGTATGATGAGTGGCAACAGCAACCTGCACGAACAATTAGAAAGGGAACTGGCTGCTTTTGTGATGAAAGAAGATGCCGCCCTGCTGAACTTCGGTTACCAGGGCATGGTAAGCATCATCGATGCGCTCTGCAGCCGTCATGATGTGATCGTATATGATGCCGAAAGCCATGCCTGTATCATTGATGGTCTTCGCCTGCATCCGGGTCACCGCTATGTATTCAAACATAATGAAGTGGATGATTGCGAAAAGCAATTGCAAAGAGCTACTGCCTTAATTGAAAAACAAAAGGCCGGTGGTATATTGGTAATTACCGAAGGTGTATTTGGTATGGCTGGCGACCAGGGCCGATTGAAAGAAATTGCTGCGTTGAAAGATAAGTACCAGTTTCGCCTGCTGGTGGATGACGCACATGGCTTTGGCACACTCGGCAAAACCGGTGCCGGTGCAGGAGAAGAACAAGGCTGCCAGGATGCTATAGATCTTTATTTCTCCACATTTGCCAAATCAATGGCAAGTATCGGTGCTTTCATCGCCGGTGATAAGAACATCATTGATTATATCCGCTACAATATCCGTTCTCAGATATTTGCCAAAAGCTTACCGATGCCATTGGTTATTGGTAACCTGAAACGCCTGGAGCTGCTCCGCAATCACCCGGAGTACAAAGAGAACCTGTGGAGTAATGCCCGTAAGCTGCAAAGCGGATTGAAAGAAAGAGGATTTGACATCGGCAAGACTGATTCTGTGGTAACACCCGTGTACATGAAAGGTGATGTGCCTGAAGCAACCGCTATGGTAATGGACCTGCGGGAAAACTATGGCATCTTTGCCTCCATTGTGGTCTATCCTGTTATTCCAAAAGGACATATCATTTACCGCCTCATTCCGTCTGCTATTCATACAGACCAGGACATAGAAGAAACGCTCAACGCTTTTTCGGAAACCAAAAAGAAACTGGATGCTGGGGAGTACCGGGTAGAGGTTATTCCGGATATGGCAGATAGCAAGTAAAGAAAAGAATATCTGTCTGCAAACAGGCAGCAAAATACAGCGACAGACTGAGGACGATAACCGTCAGCAGTCTGTCGTTTCATTTGAAGGTGCCCCGGGTTCCCCGGAATACATCATCCGGGGCCATCATCCACATTTACACATACGGCAAGTCATTTTGCCCTGTTTCCAGTACATTTACCTTATTAAAAATCATACACACTATGCGTAAGTTTTTCTTGCTCCTGTTTTTGCTGCCGCTGTTTGCCATAGCCCAGAAAAAACCCATTTCGTTAGAAGACATTTATAAGAAAGGTACTTTCCGGGGTGAATTTGTGCGGGCAGATTTTGGTGAAGCCAGCAAAGACCCGGATATTAAATTTGATGACCTCAAAGATGAAAACGAAAAACCATTTGGTCAGCCGGAAGATGTCATCTACAGCAGTACTTATCCTGACATCGTATTACTGAAGAAAGGCAATGAACAGATTTACCGGCGTTCATCCAAATCATTGGTGTACCTGTACCAGGCCGGCACAAAGAAATTAACAAAACTGGAGAACGAGAAAGTATTGCATCCTACCCTTTCTCCGGATGGCAGCAAGATCGCTTATGTAAAAGAAAACAACCTGTACATATATGATATAGCCAGCGGAAAAGCTTCCGCTGTGACCACAGATGGTAAATGGAATTTTGTCATCAATGGTAACTGCGACTGGGTGTACGAAGAAGAGTTTGAATTTACCCGTGCTTTTGAATGGAGCCCCAAAGGGAATTACCTTGCCTATTACCGCTTTGATGAGACCAAAGTGAAAGAGTATAACATGACCATCTACGATAATGCACATAACAAGGACTATCGTTATAAATATCCTAAAGCAGGCGATGGTAACTCCACCGTGGATATCTACATCTATGATGTGGCAAAAGGCACCAAAGCAAAAGCGGAATACGAACAGGGCGATATTTACATCCCCCGTATAAAATGGACAAAAGATGATAATACCCTGGTGGTGTATTGGATGAACCGCCATCAGAACGATCTGAAATTGCTGGCCACCAACGCAAGTACCGGCAGCAGCAGCCTCCTGTACCAGGAAAAGAATAAATACTTTGTAGAGATCAATGATGACTGGTGGTACCTGAAAGATGGTAAGAACTACCTTTTCACCAGCGAGATGAGCGGCTACCGCCACTTATACCTGTACAGCCTTGATGGTAAAACAAAGACACAGGTAACCAAAGGCAACTTTGAAGTAACAGACGTAAATGGAGTAGATGAAGCGAACAAACGTATTTACTTCACAATGGCTTACCCGAGGCCAATGGACAGGAATTTATTTGTTACCGACTTTGAAGGTAAAAAGACCTTCCAGCTTACACAAGGCGAGGCCTGGCACAGGGTGGAACTCAATGACGCTTTTACCAAGTTCTATGCTTACCGTTCCGATCTGAATACACCCCAAACCGTTACTGTAAATAACATTGTGGTGAACAAGAAGAAAGAAATAACTGCCGTTGTTGAAAAAACGGTTAACGAAAGCGCCAAACTGAAAAGTAAATTGGATGAATATGGGTACGGTAAAGCAGAATTTATAAAAGTACCTAACAGCAAAGGCGATACCCTAAATGGCTGGATGCTGAAGCCTGCCAACTTTGATCCTGCAAAGAAATATCCCGTATTGTTTTGTAACTATGGCGGTCCCGGCTCACAGCAGGTAGCCAATCGTTTTGGCGCCGTCAGTTCCTGGCACCAGATGCTGGCACAAAAAGGTTTTATAGTAGTAAGCGTGGATAATACCGGCACCGGTTACCGCGGAGAAGAATTTAAGAAGAAAACTTATTTACAATTAGGCAAATTTGAAATAGAAGACCAGATAGATGCGGCCAAGTTCATTGGCAATATGTCTTTTGTAGATAAGAATAATATTGGCCACTGGGGCTGGAGTTATGGTGGCTTCATGAGTGCCCTCGCCATCACCAAAGGCAATGAAGTATTCAGTGCTGCAGTATCAGTAGCGCCGGTTACCAACTGGAGGTACTATGATAATATCTATACAGAAAGATATATGCGTACACCTGAAGAGAACCCTAAAGGCTATGACGATAACTCACCGATCAATTTCACTGACCGTATCAAAGGCAAATACCTGATCATACACGGCACGGCTGATGATAATGTGCATTTCCAGAATGCGACTCAAATGATCTCTGCTTTGGTAAAAAGCAATATTGACTTTGAAAGTGCATACTACCCCAATAAGAATCATGGCATCGGTGGCCAGATGGATAATACCACCTTCCACCTTTGGAGTAAGATGACCAACTGGATACTTGAAAATATGGGTAATGAAAACACACAACCACCTGCCGGTCCCGCCAAACCTTTAAAAGGGTTTTAGTGATCTAAGCTGGCACTGAAAGATTTTGGAAAATATAACACCCCGCAACAGCGGGGTTTTTTGTGGGGTTTTATCCCACCTTTGGGAGCTGAAACAGGGGCAAAAAAAAGACCCCCGATGCAAGATCGGGGGGCCCTAATCAAAAACCATTAACCATTAAACCTTATCCTATGAAAATTCGAAGCTAATATCGTTAATAAAAGGATAACACAAAACATTTGAGAGAGCTTTTTTGCCGTAATGAGCAAATTATGTACGTTTTACACTATTTATTGACTGAACTCAATGTGCAGACACTGAATCAAAAATTATCGCAACCGTTTGTGAAATTCGCAAACGATTGCGTAAATACTTTTATCTTTCACCAACATTCAACAGCTTTACGGGTTATATGGCCATGAGAAAAATTGTAATAGCGATCACCGGTGCCAGCGGTTCTGTGTATGCAGAATTACTGCTAAAGAAACTATTGTCAATCCCTGAACAATGGAATGAACTCTCAGTCATCTTAACAGAGAATGCAAAAGAAGTTTGGAAAACTGAACTGGAGAATGATTCCTGGAAAAGCTTTCCTGTAAAGTACTTTAGCACAACAGATTTTTCAGCACCGTTTGCTTCCGGTTCTGGTCAGTATGATACGATGATCATCATTCCCTGCTCCATGGGAACACTTGGTCGTATCGCTACCGGTGTATCAAACGACCTGATCAGCCGTGCGGCTGATGTGATTTTGAAAGAAAGAAGAAAACTGATCTGCGTGGCGAGAGACACCCCGTATAATCTTATTCATATCCGTAATATGGAAACGGTAACGCTGGCCGGCGGCATTATTTGTCCAGCCACTCCATCGTTTTACAGCAAACCACAAACCATTGAAGCGGTAGCTGCTACCGTTGTAGATCGTGTAATAGACCTGGCCGGTCTTTCTATCAATTCATTCCGCTGGGGTAAATAATTAGCCCTTATTACTTATTCCTTTTAGCGGGTGGTGGTTGAAAAGGTCTTATGCCAATAGTGAATAATAAACCGGTACTGTTCAGATCAATTTTACCGGCACCTACCCCACCAGTTGGTATTTTAAAGTACTGTTCGGCAGAAACAAAAACGGAATTACTAATATTCTTTCTATAACCACCCGACAAATTCACTACAGAAAAAATATGCTGGTTCTTATTGCCAAACACCTTGGTGTATGTCTGAACCTGGCCCGATGGATATTTATACAGGTAATCGTAGGTTTCTCTTTTCATCAGGAAAGAGGAAGCCCCTGCTGAAAAAAACCAATTACCCCTTCTTTCCTCTTTGAAATTCCAGGTAACAGTGAGCGGAATTTCTGTTACTTTACAATTCGCATCGATTTCATACAGGTAACTATAATTGGAAGGCAGGTAAGGAAACTTATAATCGGTAGCTCCAGCCTTATATATCTTCCTCACAGAATAATAACCCGTGCTGATACTAAAGTTCTTCCCATAAGAAAGGCTGATACCAGCTCCATAAACGGGCCTTAATTTTCCGGGACGGGCAAATCCTACGGAACTAACATCCGGACCTGCCGAAACAGTTAATGCCAGGTCGAAGCGGTTCTTAGGTCTTAAACGGATCGGGTTGGTTGCTGTAGGTGTTTCCTTTTTATCAGCAACAGGTGTTTTCTCGTCTGTTTTCTTATCTGCTGGTTTATTTATTGCAATATCTTTTTTCTCAACCGTTGAAGGTCTCTCCGGCTGGTCTTTTACAGGCGTTACGTTTGTGACAGCCGTATTATTAGCAGGAGGATTCAACGGTATGCCTGCTATGCTGATAGTGGTCTTTTCTTGATTTTTGGCTGGTTGTTCAATTGCGATATTCTCAGGTTGCCTGTCAGTTTTTCCTTTTACTTTACGACTGCCCCCACCGGCAGTTAGCAGAAGATTAGTTTCCGGGTTATTATCCGTGAATCCGGCTTTATTATTCTTATAAGTGAATACTGGTTCTGCTTTTGTGTTAGTTGGTGTTTGAAGAGTTGTACTGATCGTTGAATTAGGGTTTTTATTTTGGCCAGGCTGCTCCCCGGCAGTAAGGTTTCCAGTTGGTATCTCACCCACATTACCTTCCTCAGGGGCCGGGGAATTTGTTTTTGCAGCAATATCATTACTGGCTTCTTTGCCGGGGGTGGCAGTATTGGCTATGGGCCGTTTTCCGGGTGATTTACCGGTAATCAGCCATACACCGCCGCCCAGGCATAAAAGCAGCAAAAGGAAGAAGAGAATTCTTCTTCTGTCATCTTTCTTTTCGGGAAGGTGCTGGTCAAGCAGCTTATTCATCTCCTTCCAGGCCTTTTCACTGTAGACCGGGCGGTGATGCTCTGCTGCCTCGACAACCTTCTTATCAAATTCTTCAGACTGCATTTTTGGTTACTTGTATTTGATTCTGTTTAAACAATATTTTTTGCAACTGCTTCCTGGCTTTTGAAAGGTTGGACTTGGAAGTACCAGTGGATATCTCCAGTTTTTCCGCTATCTCTTCGTGGCTCAGGCCTTCTATAATGAATAAATTCAATACGGTTCGGTAACCTGGCGATAATTCCTGTATAGCTCTGATGATCTCATCATACGACAATTTATCGATCGCATCTGCACTGCTGGTAGCCATTTGGTACTCCACAGGGTCCAGTTGAGTCACCATTTTGTGCTTTTGATTCTTCCTGAAATGGTCGATGGCCGTGTACACCATGATCTTTCTTATCCATCCTTTAAAAGAACTGACTACATCAGAATAGGCGGGTTGGTAGTGGTGTATTTCCCTAAAAACTTTCAGAAAACCGTCGTTTAATATCTCTACGGCATCATCCTGGTTATTGGCGTAGCGGTCACATACTGCCATAGCATACCCATAGAAAGAGCTGTAAATGACTTTCTGGCTCTCTCTCCTGTTGAGGGCGCAGCCTTCAACATGATAGGTTAATTCTTCTGCTGATAGCAAATTGGAGTAAGTGTTTCGTTAATAAATCGTACTCAGGCCCCCGGAGGTTGCCCGTTCCTAAAGGTAAGCACATTATTTCAGCAGCTTCTCAAAGCGCTTTAATTCAGTGAGTTCCGCAGGTTGCAGAGGCTCATTATTATCATACTTCGAACGGAAGTACAATACCCTTTTATGCTCCGGGTATTTGGCCAGTATATTGGCTATCACCCGGCCTGTTTCTTCATCCCGGGTATAAAGAGGTGCAGTAGCGGGCAACTCCGACCGTTGTTTGCTGTTTTTCTTCAGTATAATGGCTTCCAGGGTGGCCAACTTCCCTGATGGTATGCCGCCGATCTTCGCAGCCTTGCCGTAAAGCCCTTCTAACTGCTTCTTGCTCAATCCTCCCCGTTCCTGGTATTGATGCAACAGGCTTTGGGTAAAAGATGACAATGGCTGAACTTCCAGCACAGCTTTCAAAATATCCATTACAATATCTACGTCTGGTCGTATTCTGCGCATATCTGATAAAACTAACGAATGAAAATAAGAAACATATATTTGAATAAGAAAGAGTTTATGCCCGTCAGTTATATCATATATGGTTCCGGAGGATTACTGCTCCTCACATTTCTTTTCTTCTTGTTCAGTAAGAAGCAAAAAAAATAATTCCCGGTATTTTCCTGCGTTGCATCAAGCCTATAGCTCCATTCGTCAAACGAATCCCAAATCTGCTTTTCCATACCGTTGCTTTGTGTCGTAAAGATGCTGCCACTGGCAGCAATTCATTTTAAACCTTAAAATAGTTGTTATGAAATCACTTATCAGCAAAACACTCTTACTCTGTACCATGGCTATCAGCCTCTTTTCTTTTACAGCCAAGCCCGGCGGCGAAGGTTTTGAGATCTTCGTGGATAATAAACTGATGATACAACGGTTTGGGCACGACATCAATACTGTACAATCGTTGCAACTAAACCAGCAAAGTGGTAATGAAAAGCTGCTGATCAAATACCATCATTGCGGCAGGGTCGGTAAGAACAGGGTGATCGCTATTAAAGACGCACAAAATGTAGTGTTGAAAGAGTTCCGTTACTCAGACCCGGCAACAGCTTCCAGTGCCATGAGCCTGGAAATAAAAGACATTCTTGGTTTGAAGAAAAAAGGAACCGGGTTACTGAAACTATTCTATACATCCAGCGAGTTACCCGGCGGAAGATTACTTACTACTATCAACCCATGAGTATAGCCTGAATTTTATAGCCTGCAAAACAAAGTCACGAAGAGATGTAACGATCTACATCTGAAACTTCGTGACTTTGTGCTTATGTGGCACACTACTGTAACCAATATTTTGATCAGCCTTTTGCAAATTCACTGCGGATCACATTCAATGCTCCACCTGCCTTAAACCATTCTATCTGCTGCTCATTGTAACTGTGATTAACATCAATAGTTTCGCTGGTTCCGTTTGCATGATTCAATACCAATTGCAAAGGCTTACCAGGTGTGAAAGAGGTCAGGCCAATCACATCAATCGTATCGTCCTCCAGTATTTTATTATAATCTTCTTTATTAGCAAATGTGATACCGAGCATACCCTGCTTCTTCAGGTTCGTCTCATGTATACGGGCAAAAGATTTAACTAATACCACCCGTACACCCAAATGCCTTGGTTCCATGGCTGCATGTTCTCTTGATGAACCCTCACCGTAGTTTTCATCCCCTACAACGATGGTTCCTACACCTGCAGCTTTATAAGCCCGCTGTGTATTAGGCACTGTTCCATATTCGCCTGTCAGTTGATTTTTTACACTGTCAGTTTTCTCATTAAAGAAATTCAATGCGCCGATCAGCATATTATTACTGATATTGTCCAGGTGGCCGCGGAACTTTAACCAGGGACCTGCCATGCTGATATGATCAGTGGTACACTTTCCTTTTGCTTTAATAAGCAGTTTCAATCCTTTCAGATCGGTCCCTTCCCAGGCCGGGAAAGGAGCTAATAACTGCAGCCTTTTGCTGTCCGGCTTTACATCCACCTGTACTTTACTGCCATCTTCGGCAGGTGCCTGGTAACCGGCATCTTCTACCGCAAATCCTTTTACCGGTAATTCATCACCCACCGGAGGATCCAGTTTTACCTGCTCACCTTTATCGTTTGTCAGCGTATCGGTTAATGGATTAAAATTCAGATCACCGGCTATAGCCAATGCTGTTACTAATTCCGGAGAGGCCACAAAAGCCATGGTATTGGGATTACCATCCGCCCGTTTGGCAAAGTTCCTGTTGAAAGAATGGACAATAGTGTTCTTCTCCTGCTTTTCTGCACCCATCCTGTCCCACATACCAATGCAGGGGCCACAGGCGTTGGCAAATACAGTGGCACCTATCTTCTCAAAAACATCCAGGAATCCGTCTCTTTCAATGGTGTACCGGACCTGCTCGCTGCCGGGAGTGATCGTAAATTCTGATTTTAACTTTAATCCTTTTGCTGACACCTGCTTCGCCAAACTTACCGCCCGGCTAATATCTTCATATGAAGAGTTGGTGCAACTGCCGATCAACCCAAATTCAATTTTAGTAGGCCAACCGTTTTTAGCAGCGGCTTCTTTCATTTCAGAAATAGGTGTTGCCAGGTCAGGAGTAAAAGGACCATTCAGATGCGGTTCCAGTGTATCTAAATTAATTTCAATTACCTGGTCAAAATACTTCTCCGGGTTAGCATAGGCTTCTGCATCACCAGTCAGGTATTCTTTGATCTTATCTGCTTCTGCAGCCACTTCGGCACGGCCGGTTGCAGACAGGTAGCGGCTCATACTTTCATCATAACCAAATGTGGAAGTAGTAGCTCCGATCTCAGCACCCATATTACAAATGGTTCCTTTACCTGTGCAACTCATAGAAGTGGCACCCTCACCAAAGTATTCAACAATAGCGTTAGTACCACCTTTTACAGTCAGGATACCGGCCACCTTCAAGATCACATCTTTTGGAGCAGCCCAGCCATTCAGTTTGCCGGTCAGCTTTACGCCGATCAATTTCGGCATCAGTAACTCCCAACTCAGACCAGCCATTACATCACAGGCATCAGCACCTCCTACTCCAATTGCCACCATACCCAAACCACCTGCGTTCACAGTATGGCTGTCGGTACCGATCATCATACCCCCGGGGAATGCATAATTTTCCAAGACTACCTGGTGAATGATGCCAGCACCTGGTTTCCAGAAACCAATGCCATATTTATTCGAAATGGTTGATAAAAAATTGAAGACCTCCTCATTGTCCGTTTTGGCCTTTGCCAGGTCGGTCTTTCCCTCAGTTTTGGCCACTATCAGGTGATCGCAATGTACTGTACTTGGCACGGCCACTCTTTTACGGCCGGTCGTATCAAATTGCAGTAAGGCCATCTGTGCGGTAGCATCCTGCATCGCTACCCTGTCTGGCGCAAAATCAACATAAGACTTGCCACGGGGAAAATCCTTTACTTCCACTCCTTTCCAAAGATGGGAATACAAGATCTTTTCGGCCAGTGTAAGAGGACGGCCCAGAATTTTGCGGGCAGCGTCTACTTTAGCGGGCATTTCAGCGTAGAGTTTCTTAATGAGGTCAAGATCGAATACCATGAGGGGCAATTAATTAATGATTAAATAATTAGAATTAAGAATTCCTGAGTGTGAGATAGCCCTTTGTTTGGCAGAAATACTGTCGACCACGGACTATCGACTATGGACTTCCTAAAGTGCAGCGAAAGTACGAAAAAACGCCTGTCTTAGTAACGTATAATTGGGCGAATGGTTTAATTTTTCTAAATTAGCTACATGAACAAATTCAAAAGCTTTGTGGAATGGAATGCCTTTGGCGTTTGTTCGGCCATTGGCAACCGGATGGGTATTGCCACAAGTAAGATCCGGCAGTATTTTATGTATGCCTCCATCCTTACTATGGGCTCTCCGATCATAATTTATATGGTGCTGGCCTTCTGGAGAAATATGCGAAAGTATATGTGGGCAGCCAAAAGAAATCCATGGTATTATTTGTAATCAGCAGAAAGGAGTAAATAAACAATTAAATAAGCCTTAAAATAAACAAAGCCGCCCTTGCGAGCGGCTTTGTTGCCAATAGATAAATATTACTGTTTTACGGTAGTAATTTCGATCACTCCGTCTTTTCCCTTTTCTCCGTATTTCTTTATGGCTTCTTCTTTAGTGAGGGTAATCACAGTAAAAGTGCCTCTTAATTCCTTTACATCGGGTGACACTTCTTTACCATCCAATATGATCATCCCTTTTTTCTCCTTCGTATCTACATCAGGTGAATACACAAGCAACTGACCGTTTACTAAATTCTTTGAAGAGGGATATCCTTTCACGACCACCTCCTCGTACACTCCATTGGTTTTACCTTTTGTTTTAATAACCACCACACCGTCTTTCCCTTTATCACCATAGGCGGCTATTGCTTTTTCTCCTTTCAGCACATCTACAGATGCTATAGCTGAAGGAGACACTTTGTTTACCTCGCCGGACGCAATAACATTACCATCCAATACATACAAAGGCGTTGTAGCAGCCTGACCAAGTCCGTCTGACGTTCTTACTCCAACCAAGCTTGCGTCAATAACCCTGGGTTCTTCTAATTTTCTTTCCTCCACTATTACCACTTCGGGCAGATCATTTTCAGATATGGCCGGCGGGGGTGGCGGCGGTGCAAATTCTCCGTACTTGATTTCAAATTTCGCTCTCTGCTCTTTATTGTTTAAATCATAGTTCTCACTCTGTCCGTTCTTTAGCAATACAGTGGCTTTGTTATTGTTTATATTAATACTCTTTACACTTGCCGGTAGTTTTACCGGTGCTGGTGGGGCAGGCGGGGCGGATGGTGCATAGGCATCAGGCGCAATTGGTGCACCGGGGGCTGCTGGCGGTGGCGGGGGTGGCACTATATCTTCCAGCTTTACTCCATACTTTTTTTCAAAAGAAGCACGGCTTTCCTCGCTAACCATATCATAGAGCTCTTTCCCTCCGTCTTTGCGGGTAATCAATACTTTACCGTGAAGTTTCCGGCTTGCTTCACCTGGTTCAGCAGCATCTTTATTGATGTTGATCACACTAATACCTTCAATTTCTTTCGGTATTCGGTTTACGGATCTCCTTTCTACTGGAATGGTATCCGCCCCTGTCAAACCGGAAATTACGGGTTCGTTCGGCTGCCCCTGTTTTGCATCATACTTGTTTCGGAAAGCCAGCAACATTACTATTACTACCGGCAATACAAAAAGGAATTTGATCAAATGCACCTTGGCTGATCTGATTTTGTTCATCATGGCTATACGTTTTTTTAATGAAGAGAAATTAAACTTAGAAGCTATACTAAATTGATTGTTGCCGATCACTTTCAGCAACAGGTATTGATATTGTTTTTTATCCACCCCGTTCTCCAGCACTTCATTATCGGCAATGAATTCCAGGTTCTGCCGTATGGACCTGCGCAGCAACCAGGCAAAGGGATTATACCAGTTGAGCAAACACAGTACTTCACCCCAGATAATGTCCAAACTGTGCCGCTGCTTTACATGCACAAACTCATGACTGATGATCTCTTGCAGTTCATCTTCATTATGCAGATCCCGGTTAATGAAAATAGAGTTGCCAAAAGAAAAGGGGATGATATTCGCATCTACCTGGTACAGGTTCATTCCTTCCTTACTGATGACCTTGGCGGTTTTCAGCATTCGGCGAAAAGAGATCAACTGCAATACCAAACGAATGCACATGAAGATCATACCCAGCCCAACTGCGAGTAATAAAATATCCCAGGCAGAAAAAAGGTTTTCTTTTTGTAATATCATATCCGATTCTCTCCTGCCTATTACAGGCAGCCAGTTCACCACTCCATTATTATTCCAGTCGTTTTTCTCCAATACCGGTGAGATGTTGATAAACGGAATAAGAAAGGAAAGCAATGTGTATCCTAACAGGTACCAACGGTTATGATTATAAAAAGTAAGTTTCCGCAAAATGAAATAATAAAAAAGGGATACCACTGCGAGGCTGACAGATAATTTTAATAGGTAGAGAAAAATAAAAGGCATAGAAAAGATTTTAAGATTAACGGTTTCCCTTTTCGATCATGCTGATAATCTCTTTAAGCTCTTTGGCGGACAATTTCTTCTGCTCCACAAAAAAGTTCACCAACTCCTTATAAGAATTGTCGAAGTACTCTTTTACCACATGGCCCATGAATTTCTTTTTATACTCCTCCTCAATTACTAAAGGTTTATATAAATAAGCATTCCCCACCAGGCGGCTGCTGAGGTATCCTTTCTTTTCCAGGTTCTTAATGGTGGAGGCGACTGTAGTGTATGGGATGGCTTCATCAAGATGTTCCATAAAGGCTTTTACATTGCCTTCGCCGGTACGCCATACTGCCTGCATGGCTTCTTCTTCTACATGGGTCAATTTTTCCATTTCTACGAAATTTTCGTAAATCTACGAAAATTTCGTAATTGACCAAATATATTTTAATTAACGATGATCGTGTCCGTTTTCACCAGGCTTGTATTATTATAAAATTGCAGGTAGTAAATACCTGCTGAAGTTGTATTGATTTGTATTGTATCCCGAACCCGGTATAAAGCCTGGGCACAAACCTGTGCTACGCAGGGTATGGCTCCTTTGGCGTTTATTTTAAAAACATTGCCCCCATTGGCAGCTACCTCCATGCCTGTATAACTGTAACAAAGATCGGAACCATAGCAACTAATAATACTTGAAATACCAACAGCAACTGTGGAAGAACGGGGTGTATTTGTTGAATCAATCACCAGGTAAGTGGTGCAAAGACGACTATCCGGGCTCTTTTTACAGGCAAAAAATAAAAAAACAAATGCCAGAAGCAACATGATTTTCATATACTCACTTTCCGTTGTTGACACCGACCCTTTAAAATCCGTTGCATCAAATCAGTTCTTTCAACTTCTCAATCACTATATCCACTTCTTCTTTCGTATTATGCTTACAAAAAGAAAAACGAACCGGCACCCTGTTAGGATTGGTACTGATCGCCCGAATAACATGACTGCCCACATCGGCACCACTGCTGCAGGCGCTGCCACCCGATACACAAATGCCCTGCATATCCAAACTGAAGAGCAGCATCTCCGATTTTTCTGTCTTGGGAAAAGAAACATTTAATACTGTATAGAGACTCTTACCAGCATAATCACCATTAAATAATACACCAGAAATATTTTTCTGCAATTGCTCGATCATGTAGGTCTTTAATGACTGTATATGAACACTATCCTGCTCCATGGTGGCATCTGCCAATTCCAAAGCTTTAGCAAACCCTACAATACCGTAAAGATTTTCAGTACCGGCCCTCATATTACGTTCCTGCCCACCGCCAAATATGACTGGGTTGATCTTAATATTATCATTAACATACAAGATACCCACTCCTTTCGGCCCGTGAAATTTATGCCCTGCCCCGGTAGCAAAATGTACCGGCTTACTACGCAGGTCGATTTTATAATGCCCTACTGTTTGTACGGTATCCGAATGAAAAATAGCATTATGCTTTTTGCAAATTTCTCCGGCCGCATAAATATCCAGGAGATTACCAATTTCATTATTCGCATGCATCAGGCTCACAAAGCACCTCTCCTTTTGTGTTGCCAGTTGTTCTTCCAGATCATTAAGATCAACATGTCCGTCGGGTAACAGTTTTACAAAGCTGCTGGTTACCAAATCCTTTTTATCCCATTGCTCCACAGCATGCAGTACTGCATGATGCTCTATGGGTGATGTGATGATGTGACGGCAACCAAGATCATGAATGGCAGCTGAAATGGCCATATTATCGCTCTCTGTACCACCACTGGTAAAAAAAATCTCACCGGGATGTGCATTCAGAATTTTTGCTACCGTTTTTCGGGCCGTTTCAATGGCCAGCCTGCTTTCTCGTCCATAAGAATAAATAGAGGAAGGGTTGCCAAAATGAGTGGTCATAAAGGGCAACATGGCATCCAGCACTTCTTTATCTAGTGCGGTGGTGGCAGCATTATCGAAATATATGCGGGTCATATAGAAATTTCAGTTTGTAAAATTTGGGCGATCTGATTAATTACATTTTAATGCGGACAAAGATAAGTAAACGACGCTGCGAGATCAATGAGTTATGATTTAATGAGCGGCAATAGCTAAAACCTGGGGGCCGGAACACAGGTTTCGGATACAGCTTTATCAACTTGTTGACAATCTGCTGATTACCTTATTTACCAGATTGAAGCAACATTTATACTTTCGCTGTACGATCCTCGTAATTGGGGTGAAACAGAGTTTACTGGTAAAATGAATTTCTTTACAGCTATACGACAACTTTATACACCTGTTCAGCCTGCAGTAAAGCAATCGGCAACGCAAGTAACCTATTACGAGTTTTTACCTGCTCCCCAATTGCAATCTGTTATCTATTGTTACTGGGAATTAAAAACAACTCAACCACTGACGGATAATTTTAATTATAAAGTGGTAGCAGATGGCTGCATTGATATTTTCTTTGAGCTCAGCAATCCGGAAGAGAATTTCGTCATGGGATTCTGTAAAAAATATACAGAATTTCCTCTCGGCAATACCTTTCATTATGTTGGAGTTCGCTTTTTACCTACTATGTTCCCGCAACTTTTTTCTAGCGATGCGGCTGCTCTAAGTAATCGTTACGAAAGACTGAATATCGTAGTTCCTGAAACTGCTTCATTTATTGCAGATAATTTTTCCTCTTTGCACGGTACAGAACAAATAAAGGATCTATTTGACAACTATTTTTTAGCACTGATAGCAAAAAAGAAATTTGACGGAGACAACAGGCTTTACGATGCTATTTATATCATTTTGAAGAACTTTGGTGTATTAAACATAGAGACCGATCTGAATACAGGTATCAGCCCCAGGCAACTACGGAGACTTTTTGAATTTTATATTGGCGATACTCCCAAGACGTTTGCAAAAGTCGTCCGCTTTCAGAATATACTTCGTGCAAAGCCGTCCTCACAAAGTCTGCGACAAAACAAACTCTTCTTTGATGCTGGCTATTATGACCAGGCACATTTCATAAAAGAGTTCAAGAATTTTTATGGCATTACACCCTCCAAAGCTTTTGGCAGATAAAAATGTCCGATTTGTACAATGCCGGCAATATTGAGCAGCGGAAATTTGCCCTGTAAATCAATCCAAAAATGCAACAATTATTTATAATTTTCATAACCGCTTGTCTGGCAGCAAGTAGTTCTTCACAAACAATATCATCTACAAAAAATCAACGTAAAATGAAACTGAATGCAGGTATCGTAACAACAAAACTGGCAGAAAGCAAGGAGTTTTACACCAACCTCCTCGGCTTTGGGGTAACATTTGAAAACGAGTTTTATCTTTTACTCCATACTCCCGGCAAAGAAACAGGGATCAGCTTTTTGCTCCCGGACCACCCAAGCCAGCAGCCTCTTTTTCACAGGCCTTTTAGCGGAGTGGGAATGTATCTGACCATAGAAGTAGATGATGTAGATAAGATTTATGCTGAAATTAAAAAGAAAGGTATAGATATAAAGGTGGATATCCGCAACGAGCCCTGGGGCGACAGGCATTTTGCCATACAGGATCCCAATGGTATTGGAGTTGACATTGTGAAATACTCCCCGCCACAGGAATAATATGCAGGAAACAGGGCATTATCTTGAAAAAGGAATCTGCCTCTCTATTTCCTTTTAACTGAGAAGTAATATCTGCGATCCAGCCGAAGTGGCCGCCCAATACATTAAATATTTTTTTGCCTCCCTTTTACGAAGTAAATTGGTAGATATTATTTTCTATGGAACAAGAGTATAAAGAGAATTGCGCTGGTGAAAGCCGCCGTGACTTCTTAAAAAAATCAACCGCCCTTGCCGCATTGGCGACCGCCACCCCAGTATTGCTAAAAGCCGCCGGTAACGATGAAAAGATAGCAGGATACTTTGAAAAGATCCCTTTGCAACTGGAAGTGAATGGAAAAGTTCACAACCTTTCGGTGGAACCAAGAGTTACCCTGCTGGATCTTTTACGTGAACAACTGAACCTTACTGGTACCAAGAAAGGCTGCGACCATGGTCAGTGTGGTGCTTGTACCGTGCATGTGGATGGCAGGCGTATCAATTCCTGCTTGTCGCTGGCTGTAATGAATGAAGGAAAAAATGTAACAACCATTGAAGGATTGGCAGACGGTGAAAAGCTGCATCCCATGCAGGAATCATTTATTAAACATGATGGCTTTCAATGTGGCTATTGTACACCGGGACAGATCATGTCAGCTATCGCTTGTGTTAAAGAGGGACATGCCAATTCAGTTGATGAAATAAGAGAGTTTATGAGCGGCAATATCTGCCGCTGTGGTGCTTATCCCAATATTGTGGATGCTATCATGGAAGTAAAAAAAGGAGGGCAGCCGTTATGATAAACTTTGAATTTGTAAGAACCTCTACTGTAAAAAACGCCATTGCCGCTTTATCGAAAACACCAGGTGCACAATTCATAGCCGGCGGTACTAACCTTGTGGACCTGATGAAAAAAGGTGTGGCGGCCCCGAAAAGGCTTATAGATATTAATTCGCTGCCTTTAAGAGATATAACAAGTGACAGCAAGGGTATACTGATTGGGGCACTGGCACTTAACAGCGAAGTCGCTGAACATCCCCTCATCAAAAATAAATTATCTCTGCTGGCTAAAGCGCTGGATGCAGGTGCCTCTGCTCAATTAAGAAATATGGCCACCATTGGGGGGAATATATTACAACGAACCCGCTGTAGTTATTTCAATGATTCAACGATGCCCTGTAATAAACGGGAGCCCGGAAGCGGCTGTGGTGCTAAGAATGGCTACCATCGTATGCATGCTGTGTTTGGCGCCTCTGATAAATGTATTGCGGTACACCCCAGTGATATGTGCGTAGCCTTAGCAGCACTGGATGCAGTGGTACACACAGCCGGTCCGAAAGGAGAACGTAAAGTCCTCTTCGCCGATTTTCATCGCCTGCCGGGAGATAATCCTGAACTTGACCATCATTTACAACCCGGTGAACTCATCACCGGAATATATGTTCCAGCTAACTCATTTAATAAACAGCACTACCTGAAGATAAGAGACAGGGCTTCTTACGCCTTTGCCTTGGTATCAGTAGCAGTGGCTCTGGAAGTAACGGACGGCATTATCAAAAATGCCAAACTGTCAATGGGCGGGGTGGCCCATAAGCCCTGGCGGCTAATCTCCACAGAACAATTCCTGGTAGGTAAAGCAGCCAGTAAAGAAACTTTCACCGAAGCAGCGGCAGTTGCCATGACGGGGGCGGTAGGATTAACTCATAATCGTTTTAAAATAAAAATGGGTAAAGCGGCGGTCCGGGAAGCTTTGTTACAGGCCATTCGCTGATCCTTTTACATCATTCATCTTTTTATACCCAGTACAATGGATAAAGAAATAAACTATACCGAATCTTATTTTGCCGACGACAGGGTGGATGGAATTGAAAAAGTAACGGGCAAAGCAAAGTTCGCTGCCGAACATCCTTTAGCTGAAATGGCCTATGCTGTATTTGTGTGCAGCACAATTCCCAAAGGAGCTATAAAGAACATGGTGTTGTATGAAGCCAGGAACGCCCCTGGTGTGCTGGATATTATCTATTATCTGAACTGTCCCACTATACCAGGCCACCGCCCTTATGATAAAGATCCCAATAAAAAAGGTTTTGAATGGAGAGGATTAAAGGTATTTAACGATAATATTATTTACAGTAATGGCCAGCCTATTGCGTTAGTCATCGCAGATACATTGGAAAGGGCGGTCTATGCCGCTTCTTTGGTAAAGGCTGAATATGTGACAGAAGATTTTATAACTGATTTTGAAAAAGGGAAAAAAGATGAGGCCCTTTTAAAAAAGGCCGGTGACTATAAACGGGGCGAAGCAGATGCGTACAAAACCGCTGCTGTATTCGTCGAGGACGAATATACAATCCCCATTGAAACTCATAACCCTATGGAACTGCATGCTACTACAGCAGTATGGGAAGGGGATAACAAATTAACCGTGTACGATAAATCTCAGGGCCCAAAGGGGACACAGGCAGAACTGGCCAGGAACTTTGGTCTTGATGAAAAAAATGTGCGGGTGGTAACTGAGTATGTAGGGGGTGCCTTCGGCAGTGCTTTAAGAAGCTGGCCGCATGTACCTGCTGCAGTGATAGCTGCCAGGAAAGTGAAACGGCCGGTGAAACTGGTGCTTACCCGGGAGCAAATGTTCACCATGGTTGGCTACCGTCCCCATGCGTGGCAGAAGATCGCCATCGGTGCCGGTAAAGATGGAAAACTAGTTGGAATTTCACATCATGCGATAAGTAATACTTCCACTTATGAAGACTTTTCAGAAGGCATCGTAGGGGTTTCACAATTTTTGTATGATTGCCCTAATGTGAATACGAGTTATAAGCTGCTGCCGTTGAATATTAACACTCCAACTTGGATGCGTGGGCCCGGCCCGGCTACAGGCTGTTTTGCATTGGAATGTGCATTGGATGACCTGTCATATAAATTAAATATTGATCCAATCGAGTTACGGCTGATCAATTATGCAGAAGTACATCCGGCGAGCAAACTACCATGGACGAGTAAATTCTTAAAGGAATGCTATGCCCTGGGTAAAGAAAAGATTGGTTGGCATAACCGTGCCGCCATTCCCGGCTCTTTAAAGGAAAATGGAATGTTAGTAGGGTATGGAATGGCCGGTGGTGTGTTTGGGGCAGGCCGCGGGCAAGCTGCCGCTAAAGGCATTTTAAAAAGCGATGGGTCGCTTGTTTTGCAAAGTGCCGTGAGCGATATGGGGCCTGGTACTTCTACTGCGATGGTCACGATTGGTGCAGAGTTAATGGGGTTGCCAATGAACAAAATAAAATTTGAGTTAGGTGATACGGATCTTCCACCCGGGCCGACGCAAGGAGGATCTGGTTCGACATCAGCTGTTGGCGCTGCTATTAATGCTGTATGTGATTCGCTAAAGCAGACATTAAAAGAGATGGCGATACAACAGGTCCCAGCTTTTAGTACTGCCAAGCCGGAAGATGTACAATATAAAAAAGGGATGCTGTTCTTCAAAAGCGATAAAACGATAAGCATCAGCTATACCGACCTCCTGCAACAAAGCGGCAAGCCGGAAATTGAAGTGATAAAAGATTCTGCCCGTGCCAGCGCTGAAGCTCAGAAATATGCAATGCATTCCTTCTCAGTGCACTTTGTAAAACTGCAAGTACACCCTGTTACAGGTGTTATCCGGCTAGAACATATTGTATCCACAGCAGATGCCGGCAAGATCATTACCCCGAAACCGGCACGTAGCCAAATGGTAGGCGGCGCTGTTGGAGGAATCGGCATGGCACTCACAGAAGAGGTAGTGATCGATCATCATTTTGGACGCTATGTAAATAGTAATTTTGGCGATTACCATGTACCTGTAAATGCAGATACCCCGATCATCGATGTATTGTTTGCTGACAAACCAGATCCGATCATCAACCCGATGGGCTCTAAAGGAATTGGTGAAATAGCTTTGGTGGGAGTAGCACCAGCTATTGCCAACGCAGTATATAATGCTACAGGAAAACGGGTGAGAGAGTTGCCGATTACTCCGGATAAGTTGTTAAGTTAATTGGCATTTACTAACTAAATTCTTTAATGTCCCGCATCAACTGCATCGCTATATTATTAGCCGTAGTCTCGTAGTCACTTTCTGCATATATCCGGATGATGGGCTCTGTATTGGATGTTCGCAAATGTACCCAGTCATTATCAAACCCGATCTTTAAGCCGTCTTCTGTATTGATGGGTTGCTTGTTATACTTGGTTTTAATTTTCTCAAAAATGGTTTTCACATCTACACCCTGCTGCAATTCTATTTTATTCTTGGAAATAAAATAGTCCGGATAAGTGCTGCGCAATGATTTAATTCCGCCTTTATGTCCGGCCAAGTGACTTAAAAATAACCCGATACCGATCAGTGCATCACGGCCATAATGAAAATCAGGAACAATAATACCGCCATTACCCTCGCCCCCAATCACCGCATTTACTTCTTTCATTTTCTTCACCACATTCACCTCCCCTACTGCAGAAGGATAATATTCGCCGCCATTTTTTATGGTTATTTCCTTCAGGGATTTAGTACTGCTCATATTACTCACAGTATTCCCTTTTCTTTTGCTTAGTACATAGTCTGCGATGGCAACCAGTGTATATTCTTCTCCAAATAAAGTTCCATCCTCATTAACAAAACAGAGGCGGTC
>JAEUVL010000362.1 GCA_016786965.1 Chitinophagaceae bacterium | reverse complement strand
CGTATCGGCCGTTACCATCATTGCCTTTACGGTATTCTTTTCCGGCTGTGGTGCAGTGGCCGTACTAATAAAAAACAGGTTTCCCAAAGAGGAGCAAGTAAATATTCGCCTGGGCATTATCATCACCATTGTATTGCTGTTTAGTGCATTGTTCTTATTACTGCTATTCCGTTTTTATGAAGCAGTTCCCTATTTCCATTTTAAAGTGACGGAAGAAACATTTGTATGGAGCTTTTTTGTGCTGGGTATCGGTCAGATATTCCTGGCCTTTGTACATGAAGGGATTTCCCGTTATCAGCTATGGAAACAAAACCGCAATGAAACAGAACAATTAAGAATGGCGTACCAGCGCAGCCGCCTGGCGGGACTGCGCAGCCAGGTCAACCCGCATTTTTTATTCAACAGTCTCAATTCTCTTTCCAGCCTGATCAGCGAAGAAGGCGATGAGGCGGAGCAGTTCCTGGATGAGATGAGCAAAGTGTACCGCTACATGTTGCGAAACGAGACGGATATCCTGGTACCGCTTGAAGAGGAACTCCGGTTTTTACACTCTTACAATTACCTGCTTCATAAAAGATATGGAGAAGGCCTGCAATTGAAACTACATATCAGCCCGGAAGCAAAACAACAACTGATTGCCCCACTGGCGCTACAAACGATTATTGAAAATACCTTTACCCTCAACACTATCAGTAAAACAAACCCGCTGGTAATTAGCATTACAGATAAGGAGGAAGAGCTCATCATTCAGCACAACCGCCAGGCAAAGACCATTACCGATGATTTTGATGCCGAGGCAGCCCTTGATAATTTAATCAGTAAATACCACCTGCTTAGCCCCCGGGATGCCGGCGTAAAGGAAACAGCCGGGCACCGCACTATTCATTTACCCTTGCTGCAGAAAGATAAGGAGGCCGCCCTATGAAACTGATAAAACCACCAAAGCTGGAAACCTATTCCTTTATCATTTCCATACCACTGATCAGTGTGGCATGGAATCTCATTTTTTATAAAGAACGCTGCTTTACCGATGCAAGGATATGGTACTTCTCCTTCCCATTGATCATTATCATTGGCATTTTTTCCTGGCTTTGCCATGTACAGTATTCGCACAACATTGAACGACGGTACCCGGAACTGCATCAAACTACCCAGCGCATTACCGGAAAAGTGCTCGTATTTATTTTTGTAATGACACCCAGTGTACTGCTTATCATTTTGCTGTATGATTCCTGCCACATACTGGGCTACCAGTTGCAACAGATGGATATATTCAAAGGACTGTTCCTCGGTTTTGCGGTCAATATGATTTTTGAAACCCTGTTCGAGGCAGATTATGTCTTCACCAAATTAAAAGAATCCGCTGCGGAAAAAGAAACCATGCAGGAGCTTTCCCTGCAAACAGATTTTGATCTGCTGAAAAACCAGGTGAACCCGCATTTCCTGTTCAACTGTTTTAATACCTTATCATCGCTCATTAGTGTGGACCGGCAAAAAGCAGAGCAGTTTCTCAATGAGCTCAGCAAAGTGTACCGCTACCTGCTGCGCAATAATGAAGAAGGGCTGAGCACCGTGGAAAATGAGATAAAGTTCATCCACTCTTATTTTCAATTATTACAAACCAGGCATGGAGAAGCCGTACAACTGAACACGGACATTGACAAACGGTATTATCCCTATCTCCTGCCCTCGCTTACCCTGCAACTGCTGGTGGAAAATGTGGTGAAGCATAATGCCCTCTCAAAAAATAAACCATTGGTGATTGATATTTTCACCACCACCGGCAATAAGCTGGTGGTGAATAATAATTTGCAGCGCAGAACGATAAAAGCACCAAGCAATAAAGTGGGCTTGGATAATATCCGGGCCCGGTATGCATTGCTCCGGCAGTATGATTTCCAGGTGATAGAGAATGAGAAGAATTTTACGGTGGTGCTGCCGCTGATCTGGAAACCGTTGACCACTGAAACAGTTTAAAGAAGGACGCTGTTTCCACTGGCAATTCATGCATGGCTTCTGTCAATTGGTGCAGTGGTAATGACAGTTGAAAAGGAAAGAAAAAAATAAACCCGATAAACTTTATAATTTCATCCTCTTAAAACTACAGTATGAAAATCCTCATTGTAGAAGACGAAGAACTGGCCGTAAAGAAACTGCAGAAAACACTGCAGGCCATCAACCCCACTGCACAGGTGGTAGGTACTACGGATAGCATACAGTCAACCGTGGAGTGGCTGGGCAGCCACCCGAACCCTGATCTTATTTTAATGGATATAGAACTGGCCGACGGACAAAGCTTTGAGATATTTAATCTCACCGAAGTAAAAAGCCCGGTCATCTTCACCACGTCCTATGATGAGTATGCCCTCAAGGCCTTTAAGGTAAACAGTGTGGACTACCTGTTGAAGCCCATTCAAAAAGATGAACTGGAAACAGCGCTGAATAAATATGAAAAACTGCAGGCTGCCAGCCGCAATGATGTAAACATAGACAGCCTGGTAAAAGAACTGCAGCAAAAACTGCAGCCCAAAGAGTTCCGGAAACGCTTCCTGGTAAAACAGGGGCAGAAGCTGGTCAGTGTGGAAGTGGAAGAAATTGCTTATTTCTATAGTGATGGCCGCCTGAATTTCTTTAAAACAAAAGACAACAAAAAGTTTGTGGTGGACTATACCATGGATGAATTGGAAGAGATGTTGAACCCTGAAAAATACTTTCGTATCAGCCGCTCCTTTTATGTGTCCATAGATAGTATCCTGAAAATGGATGATTACTTCGGCAACCGCCTCATACTTGGTTTAAAACCAGAAGTAGACAAAGAAGCCATCATAAGCCGGGAAAAAGTAACCGACTTTAAAAAGTGGATGGGAAAATAAGTAAGTACGACACTACGATCTATTTTTTACAAAGCCTGTATCATGCATACAGGCTTTTTTCATTTCATACGGTGAATTCACCAATTGAAGCAGTGTCATCTTGCACGGCGGATTTCATCAGCACATCTTTGTGCAACAATAAAATTAAAAACATGAGAACGAAATTTTTACCCGGCAAACCATCTGTATGGTTCAAAACAGGGGCCAGTTCCAGTTTGCTCCTGCTCTTTAGTTTGTCTTTATTATCCTTTACGGCACACCGCCTGGCCGTAGACTTTTTAAAAGAACTCGGCATCACCCAACAAACGGCCGACGAAAGAATCGGCACTACGATGTTAGAAGGCTCTTTTAATACATATGGCATCAGGAAAACGAAAGCCATACCAGCCCCTATCCGCAGCATGGTGGCCAAAGAAGCATTCACCTATGCCAAAAAATATGTGAACACGACGGCCTACCTAAAAAAATATGAGGAATTGCGGGCCTCCAAAAAACCGGTCTTTGAACCCATTAAAACCGTGGAAGAGATGATACAGGAAAATACAGCCCTGTACCGGAAAAGTGTGCAGGAGGCGGAGGCCAATCTAAAAAAAGCAGATGCCAGTATGA
>JAEUVL010000345.1 GCA_016786965.1 Chitinophagaceae bacterium | reverse complement strand
TAACTGAAATCCTTTGTTTCGGTGGAAACGGATATAATGAGCCCGTCCACGGAGCGGGACGTAAGGTATTGCAGGTTGAGCATCTCCCGGTCGGCAGATTCGCGGCTTTGAGAAATGATGACATTGTACCCGTTGTTGTAGGCGATGGATTCAATGCCATTGATGGTTTGTGAAAAGAAACTGTTGGCTATTTCGCATACAATCACCCCGATGGAGCGGCTTCTTCTTTCTTTAAGGCTGAGGGCAATGGGATTGGGATGGTAGTTACTTTTTTCGGCGTACTCGAGTACCAGTTTCTTGGTTTCCGGGCTTATTTCGTAGCTGTCCCGCAATGCACGGGATACCGTGGAGGTGGACAGTCCAAGGGCCTTTGCAATGTCTTTTATAGTAACTGCTTCAAATTTCATGGTTCAGCGGCACAATGTTTAAAAAGAAGACTTCTAAAGTTAATGATATTCTACCGGCAAACCTTACCAAAACACCCGCTATGCAAGACATGGTCTCTACTTTTTTTACTGCACAATTTTTAATAAGAAAATGCTGCTGCTACAGATGAAAATGAAAGACGACAATTTGATTGCCAACCCATTCAAAATGACATCGTTACCGGGAACGATTGCGTAAAAAAATACTCCTAAATCACACCAAAGAATGGAAGTTCTGTTTAGACTTGTTCCGGCTAACAGGTTGCCAAACATCGATTGCTGCGCTGTCTGTTAGTTTGATCTCGACTGAAAATTGCCTGCTTGATATGAAAAGATTGCTTAGCCCTGCTGCTGTTATGTACAGAACTGCCGGTGTTGCTTCCACGCAAAACGAGTTCTTTCGCTGCTTTCCGGGCCGCCTTCTGCTCTGCTCTCCCAGTCACTTTTCACCGGTTAAGGTTATTTCATCGATTAATAATTCATTCCCGTTATCATCAAAAACTGCATTATGATCAGGAGTATTAAACACGCCGGGATCTGTTTGCTGCTTTTAGCAGTCTTCAGCCCATTGAACCAACTCTTTGCCCAGGGAAAACAGATCACAGGTACTGTTACCTCGGCCGAAAACAAGCAAGCGGTTGCCAGCGTTACTGTTACGGTAAAAGGTACCAGGACCGCTACCAAAACAGACGACCAGGGCAACTATAAGATCACCGTGGATGGCAAAGCCACCCGGCTGGTTTTTTCCAGCGCTTCGTTTGTTTCTTTCGAAACAGCTATCAACGACCGGTCCGTGATCGATGTGGAGCTGACACCCGAAGTAAGGGCACTGGATGATGTGGTGGTAGTGGGCTATTCTACTATTAAAAGAAAAGACCTTACCGGCTCTGTTTCCTCTGTCAATTCAAAACAACTGAAAGATTTTCCGCTGTCGTCTGCTGCTGAAGCGCTGCAGGGCAAACTGGCCGGTGTACAGCTTACCTCCAGCGAAGGTGCGCCGGGTGCAGAGATCATTGTGCGGGTAAGAGGTGGCGGGTCCATCACCCAGGACAATTCACCCTTATACATTGTGGACGGGGTGCAGGTGGAAAATGCGCTGTCTGTTCTTTCCCCGCAGGATATTGCGTCAGTGGATGTACTGAAAGATGCTTCTACCACCGCTATCTATGGTGCCAGGGGCGCTAATGGTGTGGTGATCATTACCACCAAGTCCGGCAGAAACGGAAAGACACAGGTGAGCTATAGCGGTTCAGTTGGTAACCGCCAGCTGACCGAATTCCAGGAAGTACTGAAGCCTTATGATTTTGTGGTGTGGCAATGGGAAAGAACAAGAGGTGTGGCGGCTGACAGTGCCAGCTTTGCACAAACCTATGGTACCAATTGGGATACCCTGGCCAACTATAAGAATACCAATTTTGTGAACTGGCAGGACGAAGTGTTTGGAAGGAAAGCCAACTTTATGACACATAACGTTTCTGTGAACGGCGGAAACCAATCCACCACCTTTAACTTAAGCCTTACCGCTAATAAGGAAGAGGGTATCCAAATAGAATCCGGCTTTGACAGGAAACTGGTCAACTTTAAAATTGATCATAAAGCATCTGATAAATTGAGGATAGGGTTTACTGCCCGTTATCTTGACCAGGAGATAGAAGGTATCGGAACTACCAACAGTGGTACCCGCACTACCAACCGCCTGCGCCATACCATTAACTACCGCCCTTTTGAATTAGCTAAACCGGGCTTTGGTATTGATGATTTTGATGAGGCCTATTTTCTGGCTTCTGCCGGTGCCACTAATCCTGTAATACTGACGAATGCTGAATACAGAAGACAATACACTAAAGCAGTGTACCTGACGGGATATTTCAACTATACCATCCTGAAGAATCTTTCTTTCAGATCTACGGTGGGTTTTGATAATGCCTCTGTAAGAACTGATCTTTTCTTTAGCAAAATAACCGGTACGGCCCGCCAGTTTGGTTCATTACCTGTTGCTTCTATCGGCCAGCAGAATAACTATACCCTCAGCAACTCGAATACGTTACAATACACATTGAATGATTTTAAAAAACATCATGACATTACTGTGCTGGTGGGCCAGGAGGTAGTGGATGCCCGCTCAAAACAAAACTCGATTGAGACCCGCTATTTCCCTTCTGACATTTCACCGGAAAAAGCATTAGCAAATATGGGGCTTGGTTCAGCGCCTACCGGCTCTGCTCAGCCTTTACCTACATCATTTGAAGAACCACCGGCCCGCATCGCTTCTTTCTTTGGAAGGGCCACTTATGCGTATGATGATAAATACCTGGTAAACTTTAACCTGAGGGCTGACCGTTCTTCTAAATTCAATTCGGAGAACGGCACCCTGGTGTTTCCATCAGGTTCTGTAGCGTGGAGGTTTTCCAGGGAAAAATTCTTTGACAAGGTAAAATGGCTGAATGATGGTAAGCTGCGGTTCGGCTATGGCTCTGTGGGCAACAACCGTATCGGCAACCTGCTGTACCAGCAACTGTACGGTGTTACCGGCCAGTATGCTTTCAACCATTCTATACTTCCGGGCTTTGCTCCTTCTGCTTTGGCTAATTCAGGCCTGCGCTGGGAAAAGAATACCACCCGCAACTTTGGTGTGGACCTGGCAATGTTTAAGAATAAAGTGCAACTGACCGTTGACATTTACAAAAACTCTGCTGAAGACCTGTTGCTGGCGGTGGCTATCCCACCTACTACAGGCTACACGTCACAACTTCAGAATATCGGCGCTACCTCTAACAGGGGTATTGAGATACAATTGGGCGCTACCCCGGTGCAAAAGAAAAACTTTAGCTGGAACTCCAACTTTAATATCGCCTTTAATAAAAACCGGGTCGAGAGCCTGGGCGGTGTGCAATCGCAAACCAGGAACTCCGGCTGGCAGGGCTCTGATGGCCAGGATGATTACCTGGTGGAAGTAGGCCGCCCTATTGGCCTGATGTATGGCTTTGTAACGGATGGTTTTTACAAAATAGAGGATTTCAATTACAACTCCACCACTGGTGTATATACCATCAAGCCTGGTATAGCCGTGAATGGTGTGTATGGCGCTGCACAACCGGGCTCCTTAAAATGGAAAGACCTGAATGGCGATGGCGCTATTACGGTGGATGGCGACCGCCAGGTGATCGGTGATGCTAATCCTGACTTTACGGGCGGTTGGAGCAACCAGTTCACTTATAAGAATTTTGACCTGTCGGTGTTTGTAAACTTTGTGGTTGGCAATGATATTTATAATGCCAATAAAATAGAATGGACAGATGGCGCCTTCCCTAACCTGAACATGCTGGAGATAATGAAAGACAGGTGGACCAATATTGATGCAAATGGTAACAGGGTAACTGACCCTACTGAACTCGCAAAACTAAATGCGAATGCCAAGAT
>JAEUVL010000332.1 GCA_016786965.1 Chitinophagaceae bacterium | reverse complement strand
TCATACTGTTCCTTTATTTTCTCTGCATGATACACATATAAAGGAGTGCCGAAAGTGCGGGCTGCTGCTAATAGTTGTTCGTATGATAATGATTCCGCCATAGCTGCGAATATACTATAAACAGCTATGCCATCCCGCTGAGGAATGGCATAGCAATTATTTGATCAGGCATAAGATAGCTCAGCTTTCTTCACCTTCGCCCTGTTCTTTACTTACGATCAGTTCTCCATCATCCGTTACAGCCAAGGCAGTTGTTTCATCTCCATCTTCTGCTTTAGTTTCATCCTCCATATTCACATCCTTCATCACAGTAGGTTCTACCAACTGCTCAGCAAGTACTTCCTTTATTTTAGGCAGATCATCTGCTGAGTTAATACCAAAATAATCCATGAAGTTTTTGGAAGTACCATACACCAAAGGATGACCGGGCAATTTTTCATTGCGCCCGGTAATGATGATCAGTTCCTTTTCCAGTAATTTTTGTACGGCATAATCAGAACTTACACCGCGGATCGATTCTATCTCTCCTTTGGTCACCGGTTGCTTATACGCAATGATGGCCAGCGTTTCCAGGGCCGCTGCAGATAATCTTTTCAGGAATTTATCTCCGTTCAGTTGAGCGATCGTTTTATGGTAATCCTTTTTGGTCAGGAATTGCCAGCCACCGCCGCTTTGTTTCATTTCAAACGGATAAAACTCGGATGCATACTTCTCGGTAATACCTTCGATAGCGGCTTCCACCTGGTCCAGGGATATTTTATCTTCCATGAATCCAAACGCATTATTCACCAGCTCTGTCAATTCAAGTGTTGTCAACGGTTTATCACTTGCAAAGATCAGTGCTTCAATATGTGGTATCAGATTAGTTATTTCCATGCTTGTAAATAGTCAAATAATTATGTCAAAAAAATCAAAAGAGTCACATTTAAGAGTGGCAAGTTAACTATCCGGAAGAAATAGCTCAAAAGAGGTTATTCACAATTATTATACCGTACCGGAAGTGCCTATAGAATTAATGTAGCCATACATTAATCTAAAATAAGTGTCCAGCTTTTGAGAGAGAACTATAAATTCTTCCTCTGAAATAAGATTCCTTGTCTTAGCTTTTGTAGTGGCGGTAAGAGTTTCTTTAGCGGAGCCACGGCTATAATAACAGAAATTTTTATTCTCCTAAAAATGAAACCTGCCATATCCTTCGCTGATAGTCATCGCTATGGAATCTGCCGCATTCACATATTGTGCCCCCAATGTTTTCTTTGGAAAATACTCCCATTTATCTACCACCTTCCAAACAAGTTCGCCAATCTCCATCGCTACTTTATACACCTCCAAATCTTCCAGCTTCAAACCTTTTGCTATTTGACCAATTTGCCTTTTCTGACTAATTTGCCATGCTTACCCATTCAGCGCCGCCGCACCACTTACGATCTCGGTCAATTCGGTGGTAATAGCAGCTTGTCTGGCCCTGTTGTAAGATATCTTCAGTGAGCGGAGCATCTCATTGGCATTCTCACTGGCTTTGTCCATAGCTGTCAT
>JAEUVL010000322.1 GCA_016786965.1 Chitinophagaceae bacterium | reverse complement strand
GTTGAGTGAGATGAATAGTATAGGTACATTTGTATTGTTACTTTCTTATCAATATGGACCTACCGGTTTGCCCAAAATCATAAGGGATGACAACGGCCTGAAGTTTTTCTATTTTTATAAAATGCTATAATAGCAGGTTGTACTGATTAGCGAACTGTTTTTGTTACCAATAGTATCACTGTTATGTCAGACAGATGTGCATGATATTTTCATATTACTTACCTTTGCCACCTTGCTTGCTGATTATTTCAATCCATAAAAAATCTCGGGAGGGGGGGAACAAAATGAAAGTAATGAAGTTTGGCGGCACCAGTGTGGGCAGGCCGGAAAGAATGCACCATATTGCGGGGCTGGTTACCAATGAAACAGAACCCACTATTGTGGTATTATCGGCCTTATCAGGTACTACAAATGCGTTGGTAGAGATCGGCGAACTGATCTCCAAAGGAGACCGAAATGGTGCTAAGCAGGCCATTGATAAGCTGGAGGCGCATTACCAGGATTTTGTCAGTCATTTGGTACAGCTGCCTGAAACAATTGCAAAGGCAAGGGCTGTAATTGCAGAGCATTTTGAGTTTCTTAATATTATCCTTCGTATCTCTTTCAGTGAAGCGCTGAGCAAAGACATTCTGGCACAGGGTGAATTACTTTCCACGAAACTATTTTGTGTACACCTGGAAGAGCAGGGAATCGATCACCTCTTATTACCTGCCCTGGAATTCATGACCATTGACCATTATGATGAGCCGCAGATCGGCAGTATTAAAGTAAAACTTACCCAAATTCTAAAGCAATATAGTAACAAGAAACTTTTTGTAACACAAGGTTATATTTGCCGCAATGCAAGGGGGGAAGTGGACAACCTGAAAAGAGGGGGTAGTGATTACAGTGCCTCTTTGATAGCTGCTGCTATTAGTGCATCTGTATGTGAAATATGGACGGATATAGACGGTATGCACAATAATGATCCACGGATAGTAAAGAAGACGATGCCGGTGGAGCAAATGAGTTTTGATGAAGCCGCGGAATTAGCATATTTCGGCGCCAAAATATTGCATCCGGCATCCATCTGGCCTGCACAGCAATATAATATCCCGGTGAAACTGCTCAATACCATGCAGCCGGAAGCGAAAGGGACCACCATTACCCAGGAAGCTGGCAGCGTGGGGGTAAAGGCTGTGGCCGCTAAAGATAATATCATCGCCAT
>JAEUVL010000303.1 GCA_016786965.1 Chitinophagaceae bacterium | reverse complement strand
CAGCCTGGTATTGAAGAACCAGTTGCTGGAAGCTTCTGCCTTTCTCGGTTTTCTGGCCATCTTTTATAATATCATCAACCCGGCCAAGGCTTTATCCACTTCCTTCAGCAATATGCGGAAAGGGGCCGCCGCCATCAACCGGATAGAAGAGATACTGAATACACCCATCACGGTGGATGACAACCCCAATGGCAAACAACTGCCGGCCTTTACCGACCGGATAGAATTCAGGAATGTAAGTTTTGCCTATGAGGATGCGGTGATATTAGATAATATCAACTTGACGGTAAAAAAAGGACAGACCATTGCCCTTGTTGGTTCCAGCGGTGCTGGCAAATCCACCCTGGCCGACCTGGTGCCCCGTTTTCATGATGTGACCGGTGGTGAAGTGCTGATAGACGGAGTGAACATCAAAGACTATTCACTGCATTCTGTCCGCAGCCTGATGAGCATCGTTACACAGGAGCCCATCCTGTTCAATGATACTATTGCCAATAATATTGCACTGGGCCAGCAGGGCGCCACGGAGGAACAGATAACCGAAGCAGCTAAAATTGCCAATGCCCATAACTTCATTATTAAAAAAGAAGGGGGCTATCATAGTAATATCGGCGACCGTGGCTCCAAACTCAGCGGTGGGGAAAGACAACGGCTGACCATTGCCCGGGCAGTATTAAAAAACCCGCCGATACTTATCCTGGATGAAGCCACTTCCTCGCTCGATACAGAAAGTGAAAGATTAGTACAGGATGCCATCAATAATATGATGCAGAACCGTACCAGTATTGTAATAGCCCACCGCCTCAGCACCATCCGCCATGCAGATGAGATCATTGTATTACAAAAAGGCAAGATCGTGGAAAGAGGCAATCATGATGAACTGCTGGCGCAAAACGGTTTTTACCGTAAGCTGGTGGAGATGCAGGAAGTGAGATAATAGATAACACTGAACAGATAATAGTTTCTTCCATTCGTAATTAACTTTTCAGACTCCAGAACACTTTTAACTGTTATCATTTACTTTTTAGTTTTTAAGTACTTCACGGCTTATCACCAGCTTCTGTATTTCACTCGTACCCTCACCAATGGTGCAGAGTTTGGCATCACGGTAAAACTTCTCCACGGGAAAATCTTTGGTGTATCCATAGCCGCCAAATACCTGCACGGCAT
>JAEUVL010000451.1 GCA_016786965.1 Chitinophagaceae bacterium | reverse complement strand
ATCTCTATGGCAAAAAAGACTCTTTAGTAAAGGACACCCTGAAAGGCACCAAAATAGTAAGCACCAATACTGCCAATACAAAGGACAGTACCAACCGCTACTTTGAAGCTTTCCGCAATGTGCGGATATTCAACGATTCATTACAGGCTATTTGCGACAGTATGTTCTATTCCTTCAAAGATTCAGTATTCCGGTTATATCAAAAGCCCATTGTATGGTCAAAAGAGAGCCAGATAACCGGCGACACCATTTTGGTATTTACCAAAAACAAAAAAGCTGATAAAATGAATGTCTTTGAAAACAGCTTTTTAATAAATGAAGTGGAACCCGGTATCTATAACCAGGTAAAATCTACCCGCATGGACGGCTACTTTAAAGACGGTGCTATTGATTCTGTTAGGGCAGCTGGTTTTGCAGAATGCATTTATTTTATACAGGATGAGGACAGTGCCTATACCGGCATCAATGAATCCAAATGCGATATCATGGATATTTATTTTGGAGAAGGCACTTTGCAAAAAGTGGTTTTCCGCAGCAGTGTGACGGGGACCATCTGGCCAATGAAAGATAAAAGCCCCGGTGAAATGCGCCTCGAAGGCTTCCAATGGCTGGATGCAAGAAGACCAAAGACAAAGTATGAGTTGTTTTAGACCTGCTGCCTGAAAGAACAAAACAGGCAAAGATGCTTACCGCTTTCCTGCTTCCACTGCTGATCTCAACTTTTACATTTCCTTTAGACTCTGTTGGCATCATTTTTCGTTGACTGTATACAAAATATAAAGTCATGAAGAAAACCCACTTATTACTCCTCCCCATTTTATTATTAACATTCACCGCAGCACAAGCGCAAGGTGACCAAACAGGCGGCGGTTATAAAACGGCCCTGGGTGTACGCCTCAGCAGTGCCAACGCCATGGTGAACAATTCCGTTTCCATCAAACACTTTATCAATGACAAGATGGCCATAGAAGGCCTTCTTTCATTTGGTGACCCGCTGGCGATCGGTGCTCTTTTTGAATTGCACAAACCATTGGCCTCCGAAGGACTTACCTATTTCTATGGAGCCGGTGGTTATATCGGCTTTGTAAAAAAAGTGAACACCACTACACTAAAAACAACCACCGATCCCAATTTCGGTGCTATGGGCATCATCGGACTCGATTACAAGTTTGCCAACATCCCCCTGAATCTTTCTCTTGACTGGAAACCTGAATTAAATATTGTAAGCGATATCAACTTTGAACCGGCAGCTATCGGATTCTCTGCCAGGTTCACTTTTGGAAGATAATTTTCTCTATGGATTCGGACACGATCAACTTGCCCTGCCCCGGCTACCGGAGGCGGGGCTTTCTCTTGAGTACATTGAATCAGATTATAAATAGCCCTCATTCATAAGTGTAAATAACTAACCAGCTTTCCACATTCTGCAAATATTTTCTGGTTTCTGCGTTTTTGTGCGGGAATTTCAATTAAATTAGCCTCACAAAACTAACGGATGCTGAAAAAAGAAAGGCAGGCTTATATCCTGCACCAGGTAAACCTGCACAATAAGGTTCTTTCTTCATCCCTCTGCACAGAAATAAAAGTGTCGGAGGATACTATCCGTCGCGACCTTCAGGAACTGGCCGAAGAAGGAAAAGTGATCAAAGTACACGGCGGTGCCCTTTCCCATTCTTTCAATGAAGTGTATTACCCAACCAACGGCGTATACTCCCTAAATCAAAAAAAGATCATCGCACAAAAAGCCATTGGACTTATAACAAATGGCATGTTCGTGTTGACCAGCGGAGGTACCACCATACTTGAACTGGCCCGTTCCCTTCCGCCTCAATTAAGAGCTACATTCATCTCAGGAAGTATCCCCGCCATACTGGAATACATGAACCACCCCAATATTGAAGTGATCCTGATCGGTGATAAGATATCGAAGAACTCCAAAATAACGGTCGGTTCTGAGGCTATTGCCAAAATACAGCAAATGAAAGCGGATATCTGTTTCCTGGGTACCAATGCCATTGATGCAAAGCATGGGATAACAGATAACGATTGGGAAGTGGTTCAATTAAAAAAAGCCATGATCGGGTCGTCAAAAAAGGTGGTGTGCCTGGCCATTGCTGAAAAGATAAATACAGTACAACCTATTAAAGTGTGCGGGCTGGATGAAATAGACTTGCTGATAACAGAACTGTCGCCTGATGATTCCCTGCTGAAGCCTTATACGGATGCAGGGTTGAGAGTGTTGTAACATTGTGCGTAGACGGGATACGCACCAATAAAAACCGGAAACTGCTTTTTAATTAATATTTCAAAACAAAACAGCTATGAGAAAAATTCTCCAATTGTTCTTTGCACTATCGATGGTGTTCTTTTTGCTGCCCGTAGTAGCGCAGGCGCAGGAAAGAACAGTCACCGGCACCATAGTGTCGGAGGACAATAAGACTCCGCTTAGTGGCGTAACCGTTCGGGTAAAAGGCACCCGGCGTATTGTTACCACCGATGCTAACGGTAAGTTTTCTATTAAAGTAAACCCGGGAGAAACCCTCCAGGTATCTTATGTGGGTTATGAAACCACCGACATAAAACCCGGTGACGGCGCTACAGTAGGTGTAAGCCTGAAAACGGCTGACAATACCATGGGTGAAGTAGTGGTAACAGCAATGGACCAAAAAAGAAACCCCAGGGAATTAGGTTACGCCGCCCAGAAAGTAACCGGTGCTGAAGTAGCAGAAACACAAAGAGAGAATTTTTTAAATGGCCTGAATGGCCGGGTGGCCGGATTGACGATCAA
>JAEUVL010000275.1 GCA_016786965.1 Chitinophagaceae bacterium | reverse complement strand
TAACTGAAGATGGTTTATACTCTTCTGCTGCCACAGTCTTTATCTCTTCTGTTATGATGGCAGGTTCTTCTTTTATTTCCGTCTTTGGCTGTTCTTTTTTCTCTACTGTAGGTTCTGCAACAATAGCAGGTGTTGTAACTGCTGTTCCCGGTTTCATATCTATTACAGGTTCTGCTGTTTGGGTGGGCTTTGTTGCCCCCGGCTCTTCCTTTTTCCCGGTCTCAGGTTGTTCTTTTTTTACCATTGCTACTTCCTCTGTAACGGGAACTGGCTTTTCTGCTACAGGTTCGGTCTTTTTCACTTCTTGCTGTACGACCACTTCTATTTTCTTTTCCTCAACCGTTGGCTCTATGGTTCTTTCTTTTAGCGAAGGATCATTCGCTGCTTTGGAGAGTATTTCCGTAAAGGCGGATACGTCCTTAGTGCCTCCTTCTCCCTGCTGACCAAGTTTTGCATTTCCTTTTGCCTGCATTTGCACTTCCAATGTTTGCAAGTCAAACAACCCCCATCCCTTTTCAGCAAAATTCTTTACCAGGTATCCATGGTCTTTCCTGTTCATGGTAATCGTAAAGCTCTGTTCAGGCCATTTGTTTTGAGGAAAGCCGAGTATTATGTTGTAAGTGCTGTCAACGAGTTTGGAAAGGATAAGATAACCTGAAGCGCTGGAACTCTGTACCTTATCATTCATTCTGATATAGAAAGGTTGTTCAGATTCTGTTTGCAGGTAGATGAAATATACTTTCTGCGAAGATGCGGTAAGGGCTGAAACAGCTAACAAAAAGGACAGGAGGAGTTTATTCATTTTTACGGTATTGGGTGGTTGCACAAATTTAATTGAAATACCCTGACATATTACAAGACAAGCGCAACAACTTGTTAAATAGAATAAGCCATCCATATAATTAAGTCGGCAGAAAACCCTGAGAATTCTAATTTTGCCCTCACTTAAATACGCAATATGAATAAACTTTTGTTTTTGATTGTTTTTGCTTTGACAGGTATTGCTACATATGCACAGCCTGCTGATACTTCCTGGAAAAAGGAATACCGGGAAACCGCTACTAAGATCAACAACCTGGTACATACCCGGCTTGAAGTAAAACCTGATTTCAGTAAATCCTATCTGTACGGAAAGGCCTGGATCACTTTGCGGCCGCATTTCTATCCTACCGACTCCCTCAATCTGGATGCGAAAGGAATGGGTTTTAATAAAGTTGTTCTTGTAAAAGGCGCCCAACAAATTCCACTGAAATATGAGTACGACGACTGGAACCTCCGGATAAAACTGGACCGTACTTATAAATCAAATGAGAGCTACATTGTTCATATCGATTACACAGCCAAGCCTGATGAGTTTGAAGAAAAATATGCCCAGGGTGCTATGCTTGGAATAAAAGGAATGTATTTTATCAATCCTAAGGGTGAAGAAAAAGATAAACCCACGCAGATATGGACACAGGGTGAAACAGAATCCAGCTCTGCCTGGTTTCCCACTATTGACAGGACCAACCAACGTTGTACGCAGGAGCTTACTGTAACGGTAGACAACAAATATGTAACCCTGAGCAATGGGAAGCTGGTAAGCCAAAAAAAGAATGCTGACGGAACCCGCAGCGATTACTGGAAAATGGAATTACCTCATGCTCCTTACCTGTTCTTTTTAGGCGTGGGCGACTATGCAGTAGTAAAAGATACATGGAGAGGTAAAGAAGTAAATTATTATGTAGAAAAAGAATATGCGCCTGTAGCCAAAAAAATATTTGGCAACACACCGGAAATGATGACCTTCTTTTCGAAGATCACAGGAGTTGACTATCCCTGGGTAAAATATTCACAGATAACTGGCAGGGACTATGTGGCCGGGGCAATGGAAAATACAACAGCCACTATACACCAGGAAAGTGCCCAGCAGGATGCCCGGGAACTGGTAGATGGTAACGTATGGGAAGGTACCATTGCCCATGAGTTGTTTCATCAGTGGTTTGGGGACTATGTGACCACGGAAAGCTGGAGCAATCTTACGCTAAATGAATCGTTTGCCAACTATAGCGAAACGCTTTGGGACGAATACAAATATGGAAAAGACGCAGGTGATGCCCAGAATTTCCAAGATATGCAGAATTACTTGCAGAGTGGCAGTGATAAAAAGGAGCTTGTCCGTTTTCACTATGAACACCGGGAAGATATGTTTGATGCCGTCAGCTATCAAAAAGGTGGACGCATTCTTCATATGCTGCGCAATTATGTTGGAGACAGCGCCTTTTTCAAAGCGATGAACAATTATCTGACAACCAATAAATTCAAGTCAGCAGAGGCCCATCAGCTTCGCCTTGCCTTTGAAGAGGTAACTGGCCGTGACCTGAACTGGTATTTCAATCAGTGGTATTTTAACAGCGGACACCCCACTGTTGAGATCGATTATGCATACGATGATGCTGCAGGCAAAGCAACTGTAATAGTAAAGCAAACACAAAAAACCGGAAAATATTACAAATTACCGCTGGCTGTGGATGTATATAATGGTACAGAAAAAGTACGCCATACCGTTTGGTCAAAAAATGCTGCAGATACATTTACGTTTAACTATGCTAAAAGACCCGACCTTATAAACGTGGATGCGGATAAGATAACCCTTTGGATAAAAAAGGAAACGAATAAAACACTGGACAACTATATTCACCAGTATAAATATGCCGGTAATTATATAGACAGAAGAGAGGCTATTGATTTTGCTTCGAAAAAATTAGATGACCCCAAAGCCGTTGAGCTTATCAAAACTGCATTGAATGACAAATTTCACGGGCTTCGAAGCCTGGCTATCAGTAAAGCTGACCTGCGCAAAGAGGCTGTGAAAAAGAGCTTTGAACCTGTATTAGCCGCTATTGCTAAAACAGATAAGAAATCAACGGTAAGAGCTGCAGCGATCGACAAATTGGGGGAGTATAAAAAGCCAGAATATGCAGAGTTCTTTAAATCAGCCGTAAATGATTCTTCCTATACAGTAGCAGGTAATGCGTTAGCCGCCTTGCAAAAAGTAGATGCCCCTGCAGCTACTGCGCTTGTAAAAAAATTGGCCGATACCCCCATGAAAGGTGTGCTGCAGGAGGTTGTGATGAACGAGATCCTAAAATCTGGTGACGAAAGCATGGCAGAAAAGATCATAGGCGATTTTGCTAAAATGCCATTGAGCCAGGGCAAATTTCAGGCATTGAATGGACTGGGTACTTATTTAGCTGCAATCAAAAATTCTGATAAGATAAAGTGGGGTATTGATGAGATCGTAAAGTTCCGGGATGCCATTCCTGAAAACTTCCGTAACCAGACTGACCCTTTTATTAATGGCATGGTGCTAAAAGGCATATTGACCAAGAAGAGTAAAGAAGCAAAAGAAAATGCAGGTGATATGGGTTTACAGGAATTGGTAACTTATATTAAGTCAAAGCTTCCAGAAGAGGACAAAAAAGGATTTTAAGCGAAGAAGAATTACTCAGTATAAAAGCAAAAGCCTTCTCCTATCGGAAAGGCTTTTGCTTTATATATCCAACTTAGTTCAGCTTACACATTTGCCGCCGCTACCAATCCCCACTGGCACCGCCACCTCCAAAACTTCCACCGCCAAATCCTCCGAAGCCGCCACCGCCACTGCTGCTACCACCACCAGACCATCCTCCTCCTCCACCGGTCCAGCCTGTATAACCGCCGCGGGATACATAGGTACCGCTTCCACCAGCACCGGCGCCAAAAACAACGATAAGAACTACTACAATGAGAATGATGGTTCCAATAGGCAGCCCCTTGCTTTTCTTTTTACCATAATTCGCAGGAGCCTTATATCTTCCTTCTGTCGCCTTTATGATATCATCCGTAGCCTCCTCCAGTCCGCGGTAATAATTACCACTTTTGAAATTCGGAGTGATACGGTTATCAATAATACTTTTTGCGGTAAGGTCAGGAACAGCTCCCTCTAATCCGTAACCCACCTGGATAGCAATTTTCCGATCACCTTTGGCTACTAGTATCACTACCCCATTATTGAAATCTTTATTCCCCACGCCCCATTTACGGCCCAGCTCTACAGCGGCATCTTTCACATTATATCCATCCAGTCTATCCACTATCACTATAGTAATCTGGTTGGAGCTGCTGTCGTCGTAGCGGTATAACTTAGTCTCAAGAGCCTGGGCTTGCTGAGGAGTTAAGGTGTTAGTGTAATCATTAACAAGTTTGGGAGGATTGGGAGGAGTTGCAATTATTTTTTCCAATTGTGCTGATGCACAGAAAGAAAAAAGCAGGGTTAGTATTACTAGTAGGCGCTTCATTAATTTATCTTCCGAAAACAATTTCGTCTGGTAATTCGTTCTTGTCCGTTTCTTTATCAAATGGGAAATAGGTTTGTAATGCGTTGCCGATCTGGATCACACATTCTGCTATCCCTTTACCATAATGTTCATCTTTAAAATCCTTCAGCATATCTGCCACTATCTTATTCCAGTATTCCGAACCTACCTTCTTGTGAATACCTTCATCACCAAAAACAGCAAGCTGCCTGTCTTTCAGGGCAATGTAAACCAGTGTGCCATTCCTGGCCTCTGTTTTATCCATTTTCAGGGAAAAGAAGATTTCTGCGGCACGGTCCATCGCATTTACCCAGGCACAACGGCTTTCCACAAACACCCTTACCTCACCACTGGTGCTCTTTTCTGCCTGCCTGATAGCTTTTACCACCAGCCTTGAATCCTCTTCATTGAGCAGCGATTTCTTTTTTTGCCAGGGAAATAGCTTCACTTTTTTTTATTTAAAATTTATCTCCACCGCTTTTTCAGTTCCTGCATCTGCCGTAAACCCTTCTTTTCTTTTAAAGCCAAATATGCCCGCCACCAGGTTGGCCGGGAAACTTCTTACTTTGTTATTGTATGTTGCCACGGCCGCATTAAAATCATTCCTGGCGATCTTTATCCTGTACTCTGTTCCTTCTAATTGTGTTTGCAAACCTGAATAGGCAGCTGTTCCTTTCAGGGTAGGATATTTTTCTATCTGGATTATGAGCCGGTTAGCCGTAGCCGCCAG
>JAEUVL010000272.1 GCA_016786965.1 Chitinophagaceae bacterium | reverse complement strand
TCGGAAGCCGTCACCCATTCAGCAAGCACCTCGCTGTTATTAGCTTTCTTTCTGGCAGTAAAGCTTACTAACTCTACCGGCAACGGATGATTATTATCAAAGCCCCCATTGTTGAGCCAGAACTCTGAGAAATTATTGACTTTGAACTCGGCGTAATAGCCCTTATCAAAAGGCACTTTCCGGGCCTTGTCAGAATTGATAAAGGTCCATATACCCTGCAGGTCGTCTATAATGGTGCCATTCTCAAAGCTATTATTAGGGTCGCTGTATTTCGACACACCCAGTTCATAGGCCATAGCAGGCTTGTAACAGGTAGGGCAGCCTGTGGCATTGATCAGCGCTTCGGTTTCTGTATCCAGGAAATAAAAACGGACTAACACAGAATCAGTCAACGAAAGGAATGGAGCTGCTGGCTGAATGGTAATGTTTCGGTCATGATAGTATTGCCCGTTAATATTTCTCACCCCGCCGGTATTGATAAAAGCCTGAACAGCCGTCAGTCCCATTTCCTGGTTGGCCGGATGTACGGAAGCTACCAATTTGCCGCCTTCCAGGAAATCAACCCAGTTATTAATACCCGCATTGATGGTTTGGGAAACAGGGGCGGCCATCGTCACCCCATCATAAATACCATTTACATTATCATACACATGAATATCATCTATGGCAATACCATCTTTACTCACGGACACATCAGACTCCATAACAAAGCGGAAGCGCAGCCTGTTTAGTAGTGCAACTGGTACACCCGTCACACTCATCGGTATAGTGGCCACATGCCAGCGGTTCAATGTTTCATTGCTCCACAGATTATTCCCCGCATAGCTTTTATTATACCAGTTAGTACCCTGCCCGTTCGCCCCAAGACGGCTCCACGTGATCCCGTCAATTGAGTATTCCACATAGGCGCCGTCACAAAAAGTACCACCGCAATCTTCCAGGTCGAAGGCCAGGCTGAAACTGAGTGTGGGGTTTGTCATACCAGACACATCATAACAGGGAGAGTACAGGTAAGACAATTCATCATCGTTGTATGTACTGTTAAGCCCCGTTTTCCAGGCTTTGCTGCCACTGGCCGCACGGGTCACTTTAACCGATGCAGGCGTACCATATTCCCATGTACTGGATTTACCACCGGTGTACCAGTGGCCATTGCCCAATTCAAAATCTTCGAGATGAGGGAAACTGGTGATGACAGGCAGGCTGCCAATTACAGCACTGATAGTATCATTATCAAAAAAAGTGTCAGAAGGATAATCCACTTCCACTTCCAGCAGGTGATTGCCCGGTGCAGACAAATCAGCCCCAGCAGTGAATGTATAGGGCGTTGCAGTATTAGCAGCTATGCCCGGAATAGTTTCAGTGGTCCACGCACCACCATCTACTCTGTAGCGAACAGGAATACCCGGCACCGCAGGCACAGCGCTATTACGGCTGTTCCGAACGGTCACGGTCACAGGTGTATTACTCGTCAATCCGCAGGCATGGGCTCCGGGCGCATCAATACTGATCATTTGCATATCATCCGTTACTTTATACAAACGGATATCATCGAAAGTGTAACCGGCAGCACCCCTATCATCAGCCGCCTGGTGCTGGCCGTATTGTCCCCATCGCACCTGGAAACTCGGAGTAAATATCTGTGCAGGTGCAGCAGCCAGCAGGTCACTTACTTCAATACTGGAAGAAAGTTTAAAACTGCCATCAACCAATGGCTGGTTAGTAAACAGGTTAAATGCTTCTTTCCATACGTCCGCATCACTACCCCTTACCCAAACCCTGTTGGCAGCATTGTTATTTTGCCCATGATTTTTATAGCGGAAATCCAGCCGTACTTCATCCGTAGCCGGGTTATAGCCGGTTAGATCAATATTATAAGTACCGGTCAGGGAGTCTGTATTACCCGTAGTATATCTTTCTGCGTCTAATGTAAGCGCCCTGTTGCCGGAATAAGACATGCCTGAATTGATAAAGGTCCTTACCCTTCCGTAAATGGTGCTGTTCACAAAATCGTAGCGGTCCAGGTTTTGCAATCCCATTTGAGGGGCCTGCACCGATTGAACAGGTGCCGCATCCATATTATCAGTAAAGGGCAGCAGGAACGGTTGATTATCTAATTGCTTTATTGTTTTGATCAAAGTATTATTCGCCGTTACCAGGTCGGCAGCTTTCGTCACATTCACTTCAAATAAATAAGTGCCCACAGGTGATAAGTTAGCCAGCAAAGAAAAGCTGTGATCAAAGGTGGCGCCTGCCGCAATAACAGGTGAAATGGTCTGCGTTTGCTGTAGCACTCCGTTGATGGAATAACTTACATCCATATTACCGGAAGAAGGCTGATCATCCAGGTTCTTGATCCGGATCGTAATAGTGGTGGCTGCACCAAGTTCTGTAGAAGTAAATAACCTGCCGGAAGATGCCGGTGACACCAATGCATCTATCTTCAGATCATTATCAGATATACTGCCGGCACAGGTGCCACTATTAGGCTGCCGAAAAACAGCAGTATCTCTTCTGCTGCTGAAAGCACCATTAAGTGCCCTTACCGTTACCCAATAGACCGTGTCTTTGGATAAGCCACCGATAGCATAGGTATTCACCGCATTGGAAACAGTGGCCACAGAAACCATTTCATCACCTTGTAATTTCATTATCTCGTAACCGGTGGCATTGGTCACAGATGTCCAGTCCACAGATATATATCCTTCACATTGCGTAGCAGATAAACTGACAGCCGGGGCACCTAATATGGTAAAGGCCCCGCTGGTACTTACAAAAGCAGTATTATTTTTTGTCAGCCTTATCAATCCCTGGTTGGTGGTAATGTTGGGAACGGTCCATACAAAATATCGCTGACCGGCCGGTACCGTACTGCTGATAGGCGGGTTCCAGGTGGCACCATTATCAGAAGAAAATTCCAAAGTAAATGTTTCAGCAGGTCCGCCGTAAGAATCCCAGCTAAGTATAACTACTTCACCGGGAGTTAACTTCTCTCCGCCCGTAGGAAAAGTAAGGGTGGTGGAAATAGGAATGATATCATACACCACATAATAAGGTTGCGGTGCGCTAACCGGAACTGATGTACCCACGGCATGCACCGTATAAGTTCCGGAAGGATTATCAATAGTTACCTGTTCAATATTGTTCATAACATCCACACCCGGCTGTGCTATAGCACTCACACCGGTAGATGCCGAATCCAGAATCAAAGGAAGGTAGGTGGCCGGTGCAGTCGTGGTGAGGCGGAGATCAAGATCATTGACTAATGCCTTGCTGGAAATAGGCGCCGCTGCAGGATCATTCCAGTACAGCATTACTTTCAGTTGAGCAGTATTAGCCGGTACGGTAATGTCAAATGTATTATCGCCACCCGTACCTACAGCGTTTTGCGTATAGTTACCAGCTTCCAGTACTTCAATCGCCCGCAACAGGTTCAGCCAGCCAAAACCATAAATATAATCGGGACCAGTGTTCCCTTTATCAGTTGCAGTATTACAAACGATCGCTTTCATCAGGCCATTATCCGGATC
>JAEUVL010000245.1 GCA_016786965.1 Chitinophagaceae bacterium | reverse complement strand
GTTTTGAAAGAGCATGACGGGGCGGCACTGGTGCCTTCTGTGTTGCATTTTGGAGATGCAGGCGTGGTAACAGTAGGCGATAAAGCAAAGGAATACCTTGTTTCTGAACCTCAGCATACTATCTTCTCTGTAAAACGGTTGATGGGAAAATCGTACAGCGATGTAAAAGATCACGCCTCTTATTTTACGTATAAAGTAATAGATGATAATACAGAGAGCCTTGTGAAAGTGCAGGCTGGTGCTGTTTTTTATTCCCCTGTTGAATTGTCCTCATTTATCCTGAAAGAACTAAAAGGCCGTGCGGAACATATTTTAAAGACGCCAGTTACAAAAGCGGTGATCACTGTACCAGCTTATTTCAATGATGCGCAACGGCAGGCTACAAGAGATGCAGGTAAACTGGCCGGACTGGATGTGCTGCGAATAGTAAATGAACCAACCGCAGCCAGCCTCGCCTATGGGTTAGGTATGCGGCATGATGAAGTAAAAACAGTAGCAGTTTATGACTTGGGTGGAGGTACATTTGACGTTTCTGTGCTGCGGATAGCCGGAGGAATATTTGAAGTGCTGTCAACTAATGGCGATACTTACCTGGGAGGCGATGATTTTGACCGGGCAATTGTTGATGAATGGGTAAAGGAAGTGGGCATTACCCGGGAGGAGCTGGCGATGAATAAAAGTTTAGCGCAAGAGTTGCGCCTGAAGGCAGAGGAAGCAAAAAAGCATCTTTCTTATAATGATTCATTTACTGCTGAAATAGCCGGCTATACATTTAGACTTACAAGGGAGAAATTCGAAGCTCTCATAAGAGCCTTTGTTAACAGGACACTCGACTGTTGCAGGAATGCATTGAAGGATGCTGCAGTTGCACCAAATGATATTGACGAAATAATAATGGTGGGAGGTTCTACACGGGTGCCATTTGTAAAGAAATCTGTTAGTGGCTTCTTTGGAAGAGATGTACATGATTCATTAAATCCGGACGAAGTAGTGGCGCTGGGGGCAGCGGTACAGGCTGATATTTTGGCTGGTAATAACAAAGACTTTCTGCTGCTGGATATTACCCCGCTATCACTGGGAATAGAAACAATGGGAGGGCTTATGGATGTTCTGATACCACGCAATTCGAAGATACCATCCAAAGCGGCACGGCAATACACCACACAGAAGGACGGACAAGGAAGTATGCGAATATCAGTTTACCAAGGAGAAAGAGACCTTGTGAAAGATAACAGGAAGCTGGCTGAGTTTAACTTAACCGGAATACCAGGTATGCCTGCGGGCCTGCCTAAAGTAGAAATTTCTTTCCTGATCAATGCAGATGGTATATTGATGGTAAAAGCCAAAGACCTGCGAAGTGGTATTGAACAAGCCATTGAAGTAAAGCCTCAGTATGGGTTAACAGATGAGGAAGTGGAAAAGATGCTGCTAGATTCAATTACTCATGCAAAGGATGATATACAGGTAAGAGCGTTGGTAGAAGCACAAACTGAAGCCAGGCAAATATTAGAAACGACCTCTCAATTCATCGCTAAGAACAAAGGTCTCCTTACAGAAATGGAATTAGCAGATACAAAAGAAGCTGTAACAAGCCTGGAGCAGTTAATTGCCAGTGGCAACAAAGATGAGCTGCATGCTGGAATTGAACGCCTGAACGAAATATCAAGACCCTATGCCGAAAGAGTAATGGACAAGGCAATCAGCACGGCGATGAAGGGAAAGAATATTATGGAGTAAAAAGAACATAGTGGCTGTTCTCAAAAAGTTTGGTTGCGAGCAAAGAAGGTAATACAGGCACAGAAGTGACTTGCTTATTTATTACAATGATCAATCTTCTGCTGACCCATTCAGGCGGCCGGTTACCTGACTGTAAATAATTATTCATTATTGTAATTCGATCTTCTCTGTTAGGGGTATTGTACGGATGCGAGACCCAGGCGTTGGCAGAAGAATATACATTAGCCATATAACTGACAAGGCGGTCGTTGCCAATCAGCAGATCGTTTCGGGTGGTTGATTTTTTTAGGTAATCAAAAACCTCCCTTGTCTCTTTGGTCAGGTAGCCTTCCGATTCAATTTTACTTTTGCTTTTGAGGATATTGGTGATCCACAGCGTATTGTCCGACAGAAAAATAATAAGGAAGCCGGCAAATACCCATTTTCTTAGCGCTGTTTTTTTGAAGTACTCTATCAACCACAAAAGGCCGGGGATGGATAATAGAAAAAGACCAGCCCAAACATAGCCTCTTGTAAAATGTATAGGTTGCATCGGCTTCATGAACCACTCATGTTTTGATAACAGGAATGAAACAACGGCCCATGTAAGAAAAAGCCGTTGATGAGGAAATTCAAGAAACCTGCTAATGCTTTTTTTCACCTTTAATGTGGCATAGCTGATAAGTGCTACAATGACATAGGCAGGAATAAACACCCGGAAGCTATAGGTCCAGGCTACACTGTATTGGTTAAAAAGCTGGTTATGCTCAGGGAAGGAAGGCAGATAGCTGAGGTAGTAATAGATATCGAGAGTGATCACAATTCCGGAGACCACGATGAACCACCAGGGGATGGATTTGTTTTTATAAAAAGATTTTTCAATAGCGATCCATTCCCACAGTATTATCAAATATTCCATTCCTGTAAAGGGGTGTGAAGCAGCCAGCAGGAAACCTGCTAAACCAGCACCTACCCACCTTTTTTTAAGTATGAGATAGATGCAAAGCAGAAAAAGAAAATGATAGTAAGCTTCAAGCGGTATGAATAAAATCCTTCCCCAATTAAGGCCCCACCATCCGTTAGCAGGATCAGCAATGTAAATAGTGTCAAGCCAGGAAGAGGATAACTCGCCGCTTGTAATAAAAGATACTATGATGCCTGTGATGGCAGTAAGGCCACCGCCCCATGTAAAGAGCAGTGCGATTAATGACTGGTATTTATTATTTGGTAACAGGTGCTGTATGATCCGTATTCCCATATAAACGCAGCAAAATGCCATTAGTAACCCAAACAAAGAAAATACTAATCCGGGGTCAGCCCCTGTTTTAAGCAATGGCACAAAAATGGCATTAACAGGCTGAAAGTATATTTTTGGTGATTGAGGATTTCCATCAAAAGGGTTTGAATAGAAAGGAGAGAACTTTTCCTGGTCCAGGTATTGATGAGCATACGACATGTATAATACATTCTCATCAGTCGTAAATCCGGTGGGTTTAAGTTCTGGGCTATGGCTAACATAGTGATGGATGAGGAAGAGCATGACAGGGAGTGTCAATAGAAATGCGAGAACTATCGTCTTATTCCTGCTCATGTTAGCTGTTCTTTCTTTTATTTATATGGAAAAGACCGGTTGCCAGCAAAATAATCAGTACAATCAGCTGAATCCACATGGCCCGAATTGTATTAGTGGGAACAAACTGAAAGACGATAGTATGTCTGCCGGGTGGTATTGGGGTTCCCATAAAGCTAATATTGGTATTATAAATGACGCCTGGCTTATCATCTATTTTCACTTTCCAATGATGGTAGTAGTTCTGAGATAAAACCAGGAATGTACTGGCCTTGCTCTCTGTTTCAATGACAAAGTTATTTGCTGATAATCGTTTTATCTGTACTTTATCATTTTGGGTACAGGTATCTGTGCTGACAGATGATGCAGTGAACGCATACCTGCAACTATCAATAGCTACTTGTAACGAAGCTGTATCCTTCAGCGTCAATACCGGCGAGGCCAGGTATGCGACTGGTAAGGAGGATACCATGTTAAATAGCTTTTCTGTTTGCAGGAATTTATCTTGTTGAACAAGAAATGCAGGAGAGTTGGTGACTTTGCTGATGCCAATTCTTTTATTATAAAAATATTTAAGCCCACTGATATTAAAATTACTAAATGCGTCAGTACTGTTTTCAGCTAATGACTTTTTAAGGTCGGTCACAGGGAAACCTGGAGGGGAAGAATGAATTGTTTTATTGACCATTTTCGGCGAAATCTTACTTACAAAGCTGGCAGGGAGCACAAGCTGCGCCATGATGAATAAATTAACTGTCCAAAGGAGTCCCCAAAAAAATCTGGATGATAGTATTCTTTTAAACCAAATTATAAATACGCTCAGAAAAACTAGTTGAAGTAAACTGTTGAATACAATGCTATCGCTTAGAGAGACTGATTCGAGGATGGATTTGATTATAGTTCTTATTCCACCATTATGGGAGGTGGTCATTTTACTGATTATTGATGACTGACTTATCGCTATCAAAAATATAATAAGTAAGAATAATGCAACAAAAATGAATGACAGCTTAAGCTTTTTCATTGGACGGGCATCCAGTTCACCTGATATGATCCTCTTTAGTCCCGGGGCCGCAAGCAACAACAGAGCGAGTATGAAGAATAACCGAATTTGTGAAGGATGCCGGAATGTGTCAAGCAAAGGAATAAAGTCATAGCATAATTTCCTGATAGGGGTGGCATCTCCCAGGCTGAATAGAATGGAGAACACGGC
>JAEUVL010000449.1 GCA_016786965.1 Chitinophagaceae bacterium | reverse complement strand
GTCGCCCTGTGCTTTGGGAAAAGATAATTGCACCGTTTGTTTACGGGTGGCAAAACTCACACTCACCATCTCCCGGCTGTTCCCTTTTTTAGATTGAATAAAATAAGCAGCGGTGGTTTGTTTGCCCAGCCAGATGATCTTGGCAGTTGGTTTGAACAATAATGAATCATCATCCGCCAGCGACTTCAGGATATAATCCGGCGGCACGGTGGTTTTGGGCACCGGGAAATCGAACCACTTTTGCAATGGATCATCCAGCCCGATGTTGTGCATATAGTTGTACAATGATTTCTTTAATCCAAAGCTGAAGCTTTCATGATCAGCACCAGTGGGATCGATATGTGCAATATCATTATTGGCAAAGCTGCCAATGGTGGTGGTTTGTTTTTTTACTTTATACTTTTCCGGGTCCAGTCCCACGGGGCTGTGTGCCGTCATGGTGAAGAGGTGCCAGAAGGCTGATTGCAATATCCCGTTTCGGAACAGTTGCCGCACCATTTCCAGGGAGTCAATAGTTTCCTGTACGGTTTGCGTGGGAAAGCCATACATCAGGTACGCATGCACCATGATGCCCGCTTCGGTAAAGTTGCGGTTCACCCTGGCCACCTGTGCCACGGTAATACCTTTATCGATCAGTGCCAGCAGCCGGTCAGATGCCACTTCCAGTCCGCCAGAAACAGCAATACAACCCGAAGCTTTTAATAACAAACAAAGATCACGGGTAAAGCTTTTTTCAAACCGCACATTGGTCCACCAGCTTACGGTCATTTTTCTTTTGATGATCTCGATGGCCAATGCCCGCATCAGTGCAGGCGGTGCGGCCTCATCTACAAAATGAAAACCGCTCTCTCCTGTTTGTGCGATGATGGTTTCCATCCTGTCGCATAGTAAGGAAGCAGCAACCGGTTCATATAGTTTGATATAGTCTAACGAAATATCACAGAAAGTACACTTGCCCCAGTAGCAACCGTGCGCCATGGTCAGTTTGTTCCAGCGGCCATCACTCCACAGGCGGTGCATAGGGTTCACCACTTCTATGGCAGAGATATAGCTGTCCAGCAGCAGGTCGCTGTAGTCAGGCGTGCCCACCTCTCCCTGCCTGTAATCGGTGCAGGCTTTGTTATTATAATAAATTATTTGTCCGTCGTTTAACGTGAAGGTG
>JAEUVL010000237.1 GCA_016786965.1 Chitinophagaceae bacterium | reverse complement strand
CTGTTCTGATCGGCCTGAACCGGGCAGGTCGGGGACGATGAGTTTAAATTGTTGTTCCAGGTGCGCTGACTGGTGTCTCCATACTTCTCCATCTTCCCCAAAGCCATGTACCAGTATCACGGGCTTGCCACTACCGGAGATACGATAGAAGATTCGTTTGTGCTGGTATGTGATTTCTTTATTCATAGATCAGTGCTTCTGTGTTTCTGTGGCAATTCCCCCTGAAGGGCAGGGAACTTCTTTTTAAAATATTTCTCCATGATCTTTACCGTCAGCCGCCATACTACAATAATGATGCTCAGTATGAGCATGAGCCTGGATAATATGTCGCCATAGCGAACAAAAAAGGTTTTACGTTCAGCCTGTACTATGGGGATGGACCATTTTATAGCGGCATTGGTATCATATGGTTGTGGATCGATCACTGTGCCGTAGGGGTCGATAAAGCAACTGATACCGGTATTTGCACTGCGGGCCACCCATGTCCTTGTTTCGATGGCCCGTAGCCGGGCATAGTTCATGTGTTGTTTGTGGCCGGGTGTTTTTTTCCACCAGCCATCATTGGTGATGATGCAGATCAGGTTGGCACCATGGCGTACATATTTACTCATGAATTCACCATATACACTCTCGTAGCAAATGGACGGGGCAATTTTATATCCATGTTTTTCATTTACTACTGTTCTGTCAGATTGTTTGGCATAGCCTGCAGTGGTGCCGCCAAATTTTTCAAACCATTTGTCTATGAATTTTAAGAACCAGGGCAGCGTTTCCACGCCGGGTACCAGCATGCTCTTATGGTAAAAGGCGGAGGCGCCGCTACTGTCGAGCAGGGCTGATCCATTGTAGGCTTCAAAAAATTGTCCTGAAAACTCTTTACTGTATTTTGTCGGGCCATTGAGCCGGCGGTAACTTTCCACCCCGGTAAATAAAGATATATCCGGATGTCTTTTTAAAAATCCCCAGAGCGGATTCAACAGGAAATTATTTTTCTTTTCCAGTTCTTCTTCGCTGAGGCCGCCGCTATCCATGTATAGGGCTGTTTCAGGCCATAGTACCAAAGCCGTGTTAGCATCAATCTCTCTTTCGGAGGTGGCGATCAGTTTTTGCAGTTGTCCTTCAAATGTACCGGTGGCTACTTTTTCATACGGATCGATGTTGGGTTGCACTACTACAATGTTGGGTTGTACAACAGGCGAACCTTTTGCAATTCTAAAACCTATAAACCAGGAAAGGGCGATCGGGATGAAGAGAATGGTTACGCCGATGATCAATTTGCGGTATGACTTTCTTCCATCATTGCTGAAATTATTTTTAAGATGCTGGAATAAAAAAACATTGACCAGCAAGACCCACAAGCTGCCGCCGCTGCTGCCCGTGTATTCATACCATTGCACCCATTCCGGATGGGTGGCAAAGGCATTGCCCAGTGTGAGCCAGGGCCAGCTGAGGCCCCAATCCTGCAGGTGTATGAATTCAAAACACATCCAGAAAGCGATCAGGGAAATGTATCCCCATCTGTCACCCCATTTATCTTTTACCAGTTTGAAGCCCAGCCAGGGAAAACACATGAGCAGACTGTTGGCAAAGAATGCGGCCATAGCGCCGGGAGCGGATGCGTTCCATATCCACCAGGTAGTGGCTATGTTCCAGGTGAACATGGTGATATAGGTAAGGCCGAAGAATTTTTTCCGGCTGCGGATGGTGGACTCAAGCCAGAGTAATGGCAACCAGGCAACGAATATGAGCAAGGTGAGTGGTGATACCGGCCATGCAGCAAAGAGCAAGACACCACCACCGATGGCTATAAAGAGGTTGGTAAATCGTTTCAAGAAAATGTTTTAGTAAAAATAGAAGATGTCGGCGTGGATGCCAACAATAATAATTTCCATAAAAATAAAAGTTTATGGAAAGGATTTAACTGCTTCATCCAATTAGCAAAAGTATAAACCATGCAAACTAACAACATCTTATCATCTTCATTGATCGACCTGGTCTTTGATGGCCGTAACAAAGAGTACGGCGCTTATGATCTTCGTATTACTTATCCCCGGCG
>JAEUVL010000173.1 GCA_016786965.1 Chitinophagaceae bacterium | reverse complement strand
TCACTCTTTCGGGTTCCATCCAGTTGTGCAGGTGTTTTATGGCAGCATTAAGTTCCGATATAACCAGTCCCGTTTCTGTGACCCAGGTCTCTTCCCGGCTTTTTTTAAGATCGGCGTATAGCGCTTCGTACAGGTCTTCTTCATGGTGGAGAATGGAGTGCTTCAGTTTTTTCAGTTGCTCTTTCCTAAATACAAAAGACCTGGTAGCAGCACTGTTAAAATACTGGCGCATTTTTTCCAAGTGGGATATGTCTGCCATTAATTCTAATTTTATACCAAGTTAGGCAAAACTCCTCTCTCCATGACAGATGAATACTATATGATGCAGGCATTGAAAGAGGCGAAAAGAGCTTATGAAGATGATGAGATACCGATTGGGGCAATAGTAGTTTTAAATGAAAAAATAATTGCCAGGGGGTATAATATGACCGAACGGCTGAACGACCCCACTGCCCATGCTGAGATGATAGCCCTTACGTCTGCTTTTAACTCCCTCGGCAGTAAATATTTGCCCGAGGCTACTTTGTATGTAACGGTAGAACCCTGCCTCATGTGTGCCGGTGCTATATATTGGAGCAAAATTCATAAGATAGTATACGGCGCAGATGATGAAAAGAATGGGTATAAAAAAACAGCTGCAGCTAATTGGCCCTTTCATCCGAAAACAGAGCTGGTAAGGGGCGTATTGAAAGATGAATGCGCCCAGCTAATGAAGGATTTTTTCAAGAATAAAAGATAGATATGGCCAAAACTGTAACTACCACTCACCCCCGTACTGGCACGCAGTTTAACATCAATGACGAAATTTATGCCCCTTTCAAAGAGGCGATATTGCAAAGCCTGAAAGGGAGCAAGGGGAAACCCTTTTCCGAACTGGCAGACGATGTGGCAGCAATCATCCGAAAGAAAATGCCGGGTTTCAACAAATCAATTCCCTGGTATACTATCTCTATACGACTCGATCTCGAAAGCAGGGGCTTAGTGGAAACATTTAGCGAAAAGGGACAAAAACTGAATCGGCTGAAAGCCCGGTAGCCACTGGGCTGTTTTCGAGATAAGAAACAATTCATGAGGTATCATCGTATTATACCTTCTCTATTCCTAATTTTGTATTCCCTTATGAGATCAAAGATCATTCACTAAAAATCTAAAATAAAATTATGGCATTCACTTTAGCTCCTCTTCCTTATGCATATGATGCTTTGGAACCGTATATCGACACCCTGACCATGCAGATACATCATGGCAAGCACCACCAGGCGTATGTAGACAATCTGAACAAAGCTGTGGCAGGAACAGAACATGAAAACAAAACACTGGAACAACTGGTAGACCATGCCGGAGCTATTAGCCCTGCTGTACGTAATAATGGTGGCGGCCATTGGAACCATACTTTTTTCTGGGAAAGTTTGAAAAACCATGGGCCCAGCGATGTGATAAATGAACCAGGGGGCAAGCTGGCTGAGGCGATCAATGAAGCATTCGGCTCGTTTGATGCATTTAAAGAAAAATTCGCTGCTGCAGGGATGACCCGTTTTGGTAGTGGCTGGGCATGGTTAATAAAGAGCAAGGAAAATGGCAAGCTGGTTATTACTTCCACTCCTAACCAGGATAATCCTCTTATGGATGTGGCTGAAGTAAAAGGCACACCGGTCTTAGGTGTGGATGTGTGGGAACACGCCTATTATCTGAAGTATCAAAACAAAAGAGCTGATTACCTGGCCGCATTTTGGAATATAGTAAACTGGGATAAAGTAGCTGAACGATTTTGATAAATAGATACACTTATTTATGGTAAAAACAAACCCTGCCGCCAGCAGGGTTTGTTTTTATAATAAAGTTCGTTATGAGGTTAATGAATCACAAAAATTTTACCACTGCTCAGCGGGGGTGGTTCAGGCGGTTTACAGCTTCAATGCGGTTGTTTACATGTAGTTTGGTGTAAATGTTTTTCAAATGCTTGGTCACTGTGTGTACACTGATATACAATTTGGCAGCCACTTCTTTCACAGCCAAACCGGTTGACAGTGATTGCAGGATTTCGTTTTCCCTCTCAGATAGTTCAGAAAGCTTGGGCTGGCTTTGTTTTGCCTGAAAAGTATTGATCACTTTTTTTGCAATATAACGGCTCATCGGGGCGCCGCCATTATGAAGTTCTTTCAGGGAGTCGATTATTTCCTGTGGCATAGAATCTTTCAGAATATATCCACTGGCTCCGTTTCTCAAAGCATTAAAAACATATTCATTGTCGTCATAAAACGAGCAAACCATGCACAGCACTTCGGGTACCTGTATTTTAATTTCAGAAATGAGATCTACACCATTTTTTTTGCCCGGCAGCTTAATATCCACAATTGCAATTTCCGGTGGGTGCTGAATTATATGCGGTAGAGCCTGCTCCGCTGATGCATAGCTGTGAAGAATAGCAAAATACTCAGATCGGTTTATAAGCTCTTCAAGCCCTTCCCGATAATTATTATCATCTTCTATAATAGAGACCGTAACCAATGCCCAGGTTTTGAAAACAAGATACAGAATTATTATCTGCCTCCATAAACTCTCATAAATTATGTGTCCCTAGCCGGTAGTAATTTCACGGTACAGGATCGTAGCCACTACCTCCCCAGGGATGACAACGGCTTATTCTTTTTAGAGCCAACCACAGTCCTTTGAATACCCCGTGTTTCTTTAATGCTTCGCTGGCATAGTGCGAACAGGTGGGGGTATAACGGCACTTCGGACCGAGCCAGGGAGAAATTACCCACTGGTAAATTTTTATCAGTACAAGAAATGGAAGGCTTAACAGCAACCCTATTGCTCTGATAATTCTTTGGATTATATTGCTATTTTTCAACCAGTTTTTTAAGTTTTCCAATGATTATTGTAATAGCCTCAAACACTTGTTCGTATGCTGGCAGGCTCTTTTCTGTGAAAATAAAAAAGACGTGAAGACCTTTCCCATTTTGTATCAATTGCTCTTTTAACTGGCCTTTTTGAAGACGCCAGGCTTCCCTCGCTTGCCTTTTTATCCTGTTTCTGTCAACGGCTTTTTTAAAATTTTTTGTGCCCACTCCCACTCCTGCCAGTAATTCTACCTGCCCGGTTTCGCAATAAAACACCCGGAAAGGAGAGATGGTAAACCGCTTTCCTTCTCTGAACAACAGATCGATGGCCTTGCGGCTTTTGAGTCGTTCATTTTTTCCTATAGTGAATCGTTTTGTCACCAGTATTGGGGTTAGCCCTGTACAAATTTACGTTCTGTAGCAGCGTTTCTAACAGTAAGTGATGTAAAAACAAAAGCTCCCCAATAAATGGGGAGCTAAGTAAAAATCTAACCCAGTTGTTTAAAATGGGACAGTATCTTATTTCAATTTGCTCTCATCGGACACGGTCAGCTTTTTACGGCCTTTAGCACGGCGGCTGGCTAATACCTTGCGGCCATTAGCGGTAGCCATACGCTTACGAAAACCATGCACTGTTTTACGACGCTTACGATGAGGTTGGAATGTACGTTTCATTTTTTTATTACTTTTTCACTGTTTTGAAATGCGGTACGGAGAAGCGTACCAGTTTCAAATTCGCCTGTTCAGATTAGGTCACCACACCTACTCCAATCCCAGGCGGGATGAAAGGACGGCAAAGGTAGGGGAATGAAGCCAGAAGTCAGAACCAAGAGGGCAGAAAGTTTCAATAGCGTTTTTCTGCCTCAAAACCCTATTGGCCAAGGTCCATGTGTTTAGAGGTAATTGATGCTCCGTAAAACGTGGCGGTATGATTATCAAAGTCTTCGGTGGAATCTGTTGTATAAAAGTCCCGGCGTCCATTTTTACTGCAACGGCTTTCAATTTCCGGATGCCGCTGAAGATAATCTGCCAGGCTGCTGGCCACTATTTCCCCCTGGGTGATCAATTTCACACCAACAGGCAGGTATTCTTCGATTTTGTCCTTCAATAAAGGGTAATGGGTGCAGGCCAGTAAAATGACATCAATATCCTCCCCTTTTTCAAAAATGTTGTGCAGGTTTTTCTTTACAAAATAATCTGCACCATGGCCGGTGTGTTCATTGGCTTCTATCAACGGTACCCACATAGGACAGGCCTCCTGGTACACCCTCAAATCCGGAAAGAATTTGGCAGTTTCCATTGGGTATGATTCTGATAGTACAGTTCCGTTGGTAGCTAATACTCCTACGCTATTGGTTTCTGAAAAGCTGCCAATGATCTCTGCTGTGGGCCTTATCACACCCAGTACTCTTTTCCCAGGGGCTATTTCTGGCAAGTCATTTTGTTGAATAGTTCGTAAGGCTTTAGCCGAAGCTGTATTGCAGGCAAGGATAACTAAAGAACAACCCTGCTCAAAAAACCATTTTACACACTGGAGGGTATAGTGGTATACAGTTTCAAACGAGCGGTTGCCATACGGGGCCCGGGCATTATCGCCCAAGTAGAGGTAATCGTACTGGGGTAGCCTGTTGATTATTTCTTTTAGCACAGTAAGACCGCCGTAGCCGGAATCAAAAACGCCTATGGGTGTGGGCTTTTGCATATAACAAAAATAAGCACTCCGGTTGCCATGCCCGAAAAAAGAATACCCCATCATTATGTATGATGGGGTATTAAAAACTTTATATCAACTCAATTATCTGCCGCCTGTTTTCGGTATTGTAACTTTTAGCTTGGCGGCCACTGCAGCTATCATATCGTCTGCATCAGGCGCTACCAGGAGGGCTTCTTTTGTAAGCACATGGGTATAACCTTTTTCTTTGGCGACTAATTTTACAGCGTCAAATACTTTTTTATAGATGGGGTTGAGGTATTCATTCTGTTTTGATTCCAGCGCCTGGTTTACTATCTGTTGCCAGTTTTGGATCTGGTAGATCAGGGATGGTAATTCTTCTTCAATTTGTTTGCGAACGATGGCTGATGTCTTGAGTGAATCACGGTAAACGCTGTCTTTAAACTGGTACAATGCTACGATCTGAGCATATTTTGGATTGATAGAGTCGGCTTGGTAACGTTCCAGCAAAGAATCAATTTTTGCTGTTTCGGGCATCAGGCTTACCATATCATCTATCCTGATGTAGCCAATCTTCATTTGGGCACTTGCATTGTTGGCAAACAAAAGACCTGTAGCCAGAACAACCGCTGTAAGGAATTTTTTCATCTGTTATTATTATTTGGTTTATTGTATCCCGGTAACACACCAGGATTATTGTTTTATATGATTTGCAAAATTGCTGGTTAGTTGCCTGACTGGTCTATTGTTAAACAGCTTTTTACTTTTTTAACGTTTACCGTACGCCCAATTCCTTCAGCACATCCTCGCTCTTGTCCAGTTTAGGGTCGGCAAATATAATGGTAATTCCCTCACTTTTATCCAGTACAAAATCATACCCCCTGCTCACTGCCATTTTTTGAACGGCATTATATACTTTATCCTGTATGGGCTTGATCAATTCCTGCCTTTTTTTGAACAGATCTCCCTCAAAACCAAAGCGTTTGCGTTGTAAATCCCGCAGGTCCTTTTCTTTATTGAAAAGCTGGTCTTCCCGCTTTTTTTTCAGCTCATCACTCAGCATTACCTGCTCAGCTTCATAAGATTTATACATATTATCCAATTCGGTCTGTCTTGTATCAATATCTTTTTGCCAGCCAGCAGCCACATCGTCCAGTTGTTTTTGCGCCTCTTTATAATCAGGCATTTTGTCCAGAATATACCTGGTGTCAATGATGGCATATTTCTGAGAAAAAGCCAGCAGGCCAACGCCTAAAGAGAAAACAAGAAGAATGATCTTTTTCATATTAGAAGGGGTTTGATAATTAAAAATACTACTTATTATTCTGGTTCGAAGCCCAGCATGAAGGTAAACCGGGAAGCTCCTTTAAGTCCGCTTTGGCCTGGCTGAATACGATCCAAACCTACGCCATAGTCAAAGCCCAACAGACCAAACATCGGCAGGAAGAAACGCATACCCACCCCTACACTGCGACGCAAACGGAACGGGTTATAATCTTTATAGTTATACCAGCCGTTGGCAGCTTCAAAGAATGTCAGGGCATAGATGGTGCTGCTGGGATTGGTAACCAGTGGAAAACGAAGCTCCAACTGGTATTTATTGAAAATAGTGAAGAAATTCTGTGCACTTTGCTGATCAGGGTTTAC
>JAEUVL010000147.1 GCA_016786965.1 Chitinophagaceae bacterium | reverse complement strand
GTTGGCTCATCAGTATTGATGATATACTGTACTTCTCCGGGATAAGTGTGTTGCTCAGTGGCTGTTTCCAGGGCACAGATGCGCAGGCTGAAAGAATGACCAAATTTCTTGTGTAAGGCCAGCACGAGGTCCTGCGAATAGGTAGCAATACCGCATTGTCTTGGCGGGTATGAGGAAATAACAACAATGGCCGGCAGCCGGCTTTCCGGTTCCTCCCAGGTAAGAGTTCCTTTATCTGATAACTCACCCGTTGTTAAAGATGGCTTCCTGCTAATGTAAGAGATCATTATTAATTTGTTTTGTACCGTAGCAGCTCTGTTACCAAAGCTGAAAGGCTTACTGACGCACAACCGACCGATTCATCAGCTGCACCATAATAAATGTAAAGCGTATCACCAAACAGGGCCGTACCCGTGGGAAAGCAAACATTATTGACATATCCTTTTAGTTCCCATTCTTCTTCCGGCTTAAATAAAGGGTAAGGAAGCCGGCCTATCTCCTTCTGCGGATTCTCCAGGTCAAGTAATGCAGCACAGGCAGAATATATATATCCATCAATGGTATCATGCACGCCGTGATAAATAACCACCCAGCCCTGCGGTGTTTCAACGGGCGGGCATCCGCCACCAATATAACTTACCTCATGCCTGTACTTTGAAGTAAGTACAATGAACTGGTCCAGGTGAAGGAAATAATTCTGCCAAAAATCAGTTGTCAACTCGGTAAGGTCTTTTACACTTACCAGTTGTATATCAGGTTTTATGCGATGTAAAAAGAAAAGCTTACCAGCTATTCTCCTGGGAAAGAAGATGATATTCTTGTCCCACAGGTACATCTTCCTTCCTTGCTGCGCTGTATCATGCCGGCGCTGATTATATCGCAGGTATTTCTCATTAATACTGCCTTTGGCACCTGCCAGCCTGCTAAATTCTTCATACGCCATCACCGGCGCAATGACCCCCAGTTTTTCAAACTGGATGAGGTCTTTCGAGATCACTAAAGCACCCAGCGCATTTATGCCGTCATAAGCTGTATAAGTAAGACAGTAAAGTTCATCGATCTTTACGACCCTCGGGTCTTCCATCCCTCTCAGCTCATAGTCAAATTGCGGAAATAAAACGGGTGCGTTCGAACGGTACTCCACTGATAAAGGCCCGTTGAGCCTGCAATAACCAATACTGGAATAATTGCCGGTACTGACAGCCCGGTAAAAAAGATGAACAGTATCTCCGTCCCTGATCACCCCGGGATTTAATACTCCTTCATTCTCAAATCCAAGTGCCGTTTTTGTCAGCAAGAGGCCTTCTTTTTTTACTGCTATCATTGTAGTTTATTAGCAGCCTGGTACAGCAGGGCTGCAACAGCACCACATTTGTCAGTCGGGATGTCTAATGAGGATACAAATACTATCCGGCTCAGACACGAACACTCTTCATCGATGCAAGGATACCAAATGCATTCAGCAGCCAGATGACCAGTACAATGACCACTACTGCATTAAGACTCTTCTTTATTTTCCGGTCCATCGGCAAATACGTATTGATAAGCCAAAGAAGCACTCCCGTAACGATCAAAACGATTAAAATGGTAAATAGTGGCATAATAAAATAATTAAATTGTTTACTGCAAATCTCTTTAAACCAACAGATAGTAATATTACATAACTGGAATAAAGCCTTACATCTTTCACACTTCCGATGCGAATAACAGCCACCGAAAAGTTATATGTGAATTATATAACTCAAATCCCACATCATATAATACAAACCCAAAAGTTATGTGCCATCTTTATCATTGCCCGGAATAGGTAAATACAAAGCCGGGCAAGCAGACAATTAGTTTTGACTCGAATTTGCGTTTAGCAAATTTCTCATGGCAGTTGGTTTAGGTTAAAGCCCCTGTATTTACAGGGGCTTTTATTTAACTGTCATATTATTGATCCTGCACCGGAGAAATAGAATGAAACAAACTGGGATGCCCTGGCAGATCATTACACCTTATACTGATTTTTTTCCGGAGATGAGCCTGAGAATAACGGCCACCACAGCTATTACCAGTAGTACATGAATCAACCCGCCTGCATGCAGTCCTAAAAAACCAACCAGCCAGGCAATTACCAGTATTACCGCTACTACATAAAGTAAATTATTCATACTGCTGATTTATGGTACGATGACTAATATCGTCTTCATTCATACCCGTCTTTAATAATAGTAAGTATCATTTTGAACCGGCCGTTGGGCCTGATAAAATTGGGAGAGTGTGCCGGAATGATAATCCCCTGTCCCTTTTCCAGTATATGTGATATATTATCGATCACAATATTTGCTTTACCTTCTATGATCTGGGCAAAAGTATCAAACGGACTTGTCTTCTCCGTCAATCCTTCGCCGCTGTCAAAAGACATGACACTGATATTGCCAGTGGATTTTTTCATGATCGTCTTTATCACCACCGAATTTGTAACATACTCTATTATTTCCACTATAATATGGGATGTTGATTTCTCGAGCTCAGTATTTTCCACAGGGATAGTTTTACGCCATTATTAAAATATAACCCAAAAGAAAAGCACAATAAGCTTATAGTGACCCAATAAGCTTATCCAATTCTTCCTTGGTCTTACCAAGTTTTTTTTGCAATTTACCCATCATCTCTTCCTTTTTACCTTCTTCGTACATCAGGTCATTATCCGTCAATTCTGCAAACTTTTGCTTAAGCTTGCCTTTGGTTTCATTCCAATTGCCTTTTAACTCAGTGCTGTTCATATTATTAGTATTAAGTGTGAAGGAATTTTCACTGCATAAAGGTCACTTTGTATTGAAGGTATACAGTTACAGAATTGTATTTTACAGTTGTATCTTTCTCACATTTAGAAGAATCGCAGAACAAGCAGCGAAACCACTGCACCTGTAAAGACATTCCCGAAACTCTTCTTCGTTTAGTTCAGGTACCGTCTCAATACCCAGGCTGCCGTTTCATGCTGCTCCATCAGGCCGGTAATAAAATCAATTGTGCCTGCATCTTTCGACTTTTCGCTGCTGGTGTCAATATCTTTTCGCAATTCACTTACGAGCAGTTCATGATCATCCAGCAGTTCCTTCAGCATTTCCTTTTGCGAAGCATACTTACCCGGTGCTTCTGTAAGCCTTGTGGCTGCTGAGAACTCCTTCATGGTGCCAATCGTTTTTCCTCCCAGCTTACCGATGCGCTCCGCCACCAGGTCAATGGTTTCTTCCAGCTCGGCATACTGGGTTTCGAATAATTTGTGCAGTTCCATGAAGCTGCCTCCTGAAACATTCCAATGGAACTTCCTGGTTTTTACATACAAGGTCATTTCATCTGCCAGCAAAACGGATAATAGAGCAATACTTTTCTCCAGGTTATTCTCAGTAATACCAATATTTATTTTCATAACTATATTTTAAATAAGAGTGTTTCGCGGAAAACGTAAGTACCAGGTGTTTCCTGCTGGTCAAAAAGAATACCGGCCCTGTTACCATGTCATTTCTTTACTGGCCGGGCATACTTTACCAGTAACAGTTTTAATGATTCATTATACTCATTCAAAACAGCGGTGGTGATAACAGGATCTCCGTTATCAGGAATGGTCACGGGCATTTCCTCAAGGTACTTTGCTAATTCCGGGTGTTCCTTATCTATCAGACTGGTTGTCTTCAGAATATCTCCTTCCAGTTCATTCATCGTTCTCATAGTTTGCCAACCTATTATTTAACAGGCATCGGAATTGGTTCATTAATAATGAAAGTTTTCTGATAATCAATAACCGTACGCAACACTTTCAGTTTTTCTGCTATTTTCTGTTTCAATTTACCACTTGCAAAACGGGCCTTTGTTACAGCCTGCAATGCTGTTTCATAATTTTCCACAGCCGCCTGGTAATCTCCTTTGTTCTCATTTCTCAATGCCTCAGCATATAGCGCAACCGGGATGCTTTTCCGACGCCATAACAAAAACCGGATCAGTAAAATCAGCAACAACATAATAGTGATTATTGTTAAATAATAAAATATCATACTGCAGGTATTTCGGTTTTGCGAGTAACTGACTTAAAGGTCGTACTGGTTAACAGTTGTTTCGTTACAACATTGGGAGTGGCAGTTATATTATTCCTACATATACCTGCTAAAAGCTGGTATATGTTGCCAGTGATTCTGTGATAAGTATCAACAGGCAAAAAAAAATGCAAAAGATGCTAAACATCGCCAACCGCTTCAAGCACCGTGCGGCGTTTATCTTTCAGTTGTTTGAAGTGAGAGGGGGTCAACCCTGTTACTTTTTTAAATTGGGTGGATAAGTGGGCCACGCTGCTATAGTGCATCTGGTAGGCAATTTCCGTAAGGTTGAGTTCATTATATACCAGTAACTCCTTAACCTTCTCTATTTTATGGGCAATAATGAATTTCTCTATAGTGGTGCCTTGCACTTCGGAAAAAAGATTGGCCAGGTAAGTATAATCATATTGCAACTTTTCGCTCAGGTACACCGAAAAATTAACGATCAGTGGTTCTTCAGAATAATGCACCAATTCAATGATCACACTTTTGATCTTCTGGATCAGGATACTTTTCTTATCATCCATCAGCTCCAGGCCTGATCGCAAAAGTGCCACTTTAAATTTTTCCTGCTGTTCGTTAGTAATGGTTTCCAGTATTTCGGCTTCTCCAAGTTCAACAAAAGCATAGTGCAACCCCAACTTCGCCAATTCATCTTTCACTACCATTTTGCAGCGTATGCAAACCATATTTTTTATGTATAATCTCAAAACTTGATTTTTAAAGCAGGCTTGTTGTAAATTATTCCGGGGAAATGAGGAGGGAAAGAAAGAAAGGATCACCTGCTTTATATGAAGGTAGTCCTAATTTGCGTTAAAAAGAGTATGACTGATCTTGAATAGCCCTTCATTAAGTGACAATAAGCAGACAAATCTACTGATAGCAACATGAACTGTTCATTATCAGTGCTTGACAATGCCCCCTGATAAGCTCTTTGTATCTAAATGTGTGAATCATACAATTTAATAAGCTGACCTTATAACAATAACTTCATTTAGTCATCACATCTTTGCAGTAGAATGAAAGCTTTACCAAGCAGCAATTAAATAACCAAACTAAAAATCTAATCATGTCAGTTAAAAGAACCCTGGGCATTGTTGCACTAGCATTGCTCATTACCAGTTCGTTTCCTGCAAAG
>JAEUVL010000106.1 GCA_016786965.1 Chitinophagaceae bacterium | reverse complement strand
TTAAGTAATTAATAATTGAAGGAGAATAATGAGTCTGGCTGTGGTAATTCTATTGAGCTTCCGTTGCAACCCTGCCGGATTGGAATTTCTCAATCTTCCAATGAAAGCTTGAGAAATACTACCTCTTCAACGTTCGGTAATTCTACTGGGCAAAACAGCCGTAGCCCGATGTTTGTGAGACAGTTATATCTTAAAAAATCAAACGAAGCATGATAAAAAACTCAGCACCAGCCCCCATTTCCATTTTCTCCATCTTCCACTCATCTCCTCAATTTCCAAAAATACACATTTATCTCAATTACAGGTAGTGAACCTTAAAAAGCCAGAAATAAGGTCAGGCCAGCACTATTTTATCCTGAATAATATGGTATAGTTTAATGGTCAGGGCATGAAACAGCATTTTGCCATTTGCATTGCGTTCTATATAGTAACTGGCCCGGTCCAGCTCTTCAATAATAGCCTGTTGCTGCTCTATGCCGGCTATTTTATTCAGCCGTTGGGCAAAATCCCGCTCCGTATCCGGTCTGAGGGTCTCCGTCTGACCGGATGCGGAGGGAAGAGACTCCGTCAGGCCAGCAACCCGCAATCGCACCGCCTGCTCCAGCAAATGATTGAAATAGCGAAGAAACTGTTTTTGCTTTTCCCGGCCCAGCCGACTGATCTCTTCCACCCATTTGGCCTGGGCTACCGGGCCTGTCTTCAATATGGCATTGAGCCACTCCCGCAACAGGCCCTGCCAGTCTTCCTCAGCATGTTGCACCAGTTGCAGCGCTTCTCTGTAATTACCTTCGCTAACACTGGCTACCTGGCGAGCAATGGGTGCATCTGTCTTATTCCGGCTCATCAGGGCTTCTTCAATTTCTTTCGTTTCCAGGGCCGGTATCTTCACCAGCTGGCAGCGGCTCACGATGGTTTGCAGTACCTGCGCTTCATTTTCGGTAACTAATATGAACAATGTATTAGGCGGCGGTTCTTCAATTACTTTCAGCAGCTTATTGCCTTCGGTGCCCAGCATTTCCGGCATCCACATGATGAGGATCTTATATTCGCTTTCAAAGCTTTTCAAACTCAGCTTGCGGATGATGTCGTTGCATTCTTCTGCCGTTATTTTCCCCTGGCTGTTCTCTTTTTCCTTTATTTGCTCTATCCAGTCATACAGATTGGCATAGGGGCTCAGTTTTACAAACTCCCGCCATTCCTGAATGAAATCGGTGGCGATAGGTTTCTCTCCCGCCTTTTTCGTGACCGTAGGGTAGGAGAAATGAATATCCGGGTGCACCAGCTCCTGCGCTTTCAGGCAGGCCGGGCATACGCCACATGAATCGTTTAAAGGTTTCAGATTTAGGGTTTCAGGTTCCGGCTCACCGAATAACGAAGCTGTGGCACTTACATTTTGCTTCCTGGGATTTGCCTTTTCACACACTATGTATTGTGCAAAGGCAATAGCCAGCGATAGTGCGCCGCTTCCTTCTTTTCCTAAAAAGAGAAGGGCATGACTGAGGCGGTTGTGCTGTACCAACTCTACCAGTTGGGTTTTTACTTCTGATTGGCCTATGATGTCGGAGAATTGCATGAATGGCGAAAGTAAACTTTCTGCAAATAAGAAAGCGGTTCAGCATACCCTGAGCCGCTTTCCCAATAATTTAATTCGACCAAATAGATAGCAGGTCTTTAGTTGAGATATTTTAATATCTCCTCACTCATCGGTGTTGTCCTCGGACTGAAAGTAGCGATCAATTCGCCTTTCTCATTGATGAGGAATTTACCGAAATTCCAGGTCACCGGATCGGTAAAACCTTTGGCGGCTGCCTGAGTTTTCAGGTAAATGTATAGCTCGTGGGTGTCGTCTCCTTTCACAGATATCTTTTCTGCCATGGGAAATGATACCCCATAGTTTTTTTTGCAAAACTCTTTGATCTCTGTGTTGGTCCCTGGCTCCTGTCCGTTGAAGTTATTAGCTGGAAAACCGATCACCACCAGTTTCCCTTTATACTGGTTGTATAACTTTTCCAATCCCTCATATTGCGGTGTCAACCCGCATGCAGAAGCGGTATTGACGATCAGAATTTTTTTGCCTTTATAATCGGCAAAGTTGATGTCACTGCCATCCAGCCCTTCCACTTTAAAGTCGTAGATGGAGCCGCCGGTAAGTGTAGTGGCGAGGAGCAGGGTTATTAAGAGTGTTTTCATTTCTTATATGATTTAAAGAAGGATACCAAAGTTAAGCCAAACTTTGGTATCCTTATGAATTGCTTACTCTTTGTAATCTATATACTCGTAGATGTCAACCCACCTGTATTTCGCATCCATTTTGCCACCAGATTCTACATAGCTTTTAATGATATCAAAAGCAACTTCTTCATTACACAGGCAAACATCCGGTACATCCATCGGCTCTCCGCCAACATGATGGGTAACAGCTTTTGCGGACCGGGCAGCAGGTTTAATTAACGGAGCCAGGTAATCAGGGTGCTGCATAATAAAAATACCTTGCCGGAGTTTAAAGAAGATAAGCCGCTCTTCTGGCTTTACCTGGATAGCACTGTCGCCTGTACCCGAGAGCCAGTATTGATATGGTTTTTGCAATACCCCTTTGATGAAATTTAAATCTGTGTATTTTGTTTCAACACTGTCTGTGTCTGCATATATGTATTCCATTTTTTTACGATTTAATTTTAATAATAAGTGGTATTTGTTTGTTACCACTAAAAATAGTTAATTCTTCAATTCCCATTGACTTCATAATTGCCGGGAGTTCTCCCTTACACATATTACAAGTTGCCCTGTCCACATATAATGTAACATTACGGGGTAAACTACCCAACTCTTCAAATGCATTCATTAATGTGTGGGCCTCAGCATGAGACAATGACTGGGCATGCCCGAGATGAGCAGGAGCCTTTTTCTTGGGTGGTACCCATGTTATCTTTTTAAACCATTTTTGCCTCAGGCTATTTGCTTCTGGTGATAATTTCGAGTTAATACCCCAAAAACTCTTTCCCTCAATCTCTGCTTTACAGACAGTTCCACTGGCGCTTTCTTCTTTTGCATAAGCCGGCAGCTTTTTAGCTTTACGAAAGCTAAAAATATCTTTATAATTTCTCGTTACAATTAATTCCTCCAGGTATTTAATAAGATCGTCGCCGCTCTTTTTAAATATTTCCATCAAAATTTTCCTGATCTCACCAATATCTCCCTCGGCGACCTTCGATCCATTATACATCAAAGTTTTTAGTTCACCTTCCGATAGCTTTCCAAGCAGAATACCGGCCTCTTCCATGCCGCGGGCAATTGTTTGGCCAAATAATTGAGCAGCCATTGTGAAAGGCTCAAATGAGCATAATACTATTTTGTTGTAAGAAGCAATGTAAAGTTCAACCTTGATCTTAAGGATAAGCTTACGGATGATATCTGCAAATTCAGTTGCCAGTGTATCTCCCAGGCGGCTAAGCTCTTTTATAACTGATGCCCCATATTTCAAGAGGCCCCTCGTAAGCATCGGAGTAAGCATAACAATACCGGCTGCGGGAAATATCTCATCCCAATTATCCACAAACCATTTACCTACTGCCGACTGGCTTAAAAAACTTTTTACAGGATCAAACTTTAGAGCCAGGTCAATCGCGGCAAGACCAAGATCTATTGATGCTATTATCGCCGAGCTCAATGCTACAGCTTCTCCTGTAAGTGTGCCCACAGAGACAATGATTATAATAAGATCTACTACAATAACTATGGCTTCTATGATATCACCCCATTCTTTCATGTCGGAAAGATATTTTACGTAAATAGCAGGAACATATTGCTTCTTCTTTGTCTCTACATCATACAATGTTATAATGTCCAGTGGGTGCAATGCTGGTTGGTTCAGCAATAAATTATAGCTAATTGTAGAATCGGGGATGGTTATTCCCGCTGGTAATGATGGTGGCTTAGGAATTGGCACCCTTGTCTTGGTGTAGACAGCGATATTTATGGTACCTTTTTTGGTATTAAAAAACAAATCGCTGTCAAGACTATATCCTTTACCATAAGGAATTTCTATATGAGTTTTTCGTCTTGCAGGACTTGCAAAAAGTTTGCTTAACATATTCAAAAAAACACAGTAATCGCCGGCATTAGAGCCATTAATGTAGTCGTATAACTCCAGTACCAGCACAGGGTCTTTCTCAAGCTTTTCATACGCCATTTCAAGGTCATTAAACCCGGTAATAATGCTTACCATTGAACTGCTTGCATCTTTAAACCAACTGCTTTTATCAAACTTTAATAATATCTTCAGGTCTGTCCATAACTGTTCATCACCTCTTTGATTCATTACAAAAATTGGGCATCCTGAATAAAGAGCTTTTAACTTTTTCGGACTTGTTCCGGCAGATGAAAAAGCATAATTGAAGTATGTAACTATTAACTGTTTTCCTTCCTCACTGAGTTGTTCGGAAAAATAAGAGCGCAATAAAGAGATGTGCTGATAATTGGTGGATGAGAATTCTATGGCCCATCTTTCTTCTTCACTTGGATTGTTCTCAAATTTTGCGTATTGAAACTTAAGGTAGTAAATAGCCGTATTGCCGTCAAACTTTATGGTAGAATAGGACCGCTGACTGAAATCAATTTCACAGTTCCCTTCATTCATTCTCACTGTTAACTTGAGGTTTTTTTCTTCGTTCCCTATCTTATGCTTAAAAGGTACCGGCGAATAGGAGACCAGGCCTTTAGGTAAGTAGTTGATGGACCCCTGGAACTCAACAAAATTGAACACCACTTTTTTTTGACTATCAATATTTGCTTTTATGAACGGGACCAATGTGGAACAATCAGCTGGCATATCTTTGCCCGCAAGCGTTTGTGCCCAACGCCTGGGCCTGTTGCAAATATTGGGATTACCAAATTTTCCAGGGATATTTAGGCCGAATTTTTCGGCAAAGTCAAAAGTTATATTATCAGTTGCCATGGCTTAATTTTTTATTCTGTACAACGATCTCATTGTGTTTGTCCCAATTTTCTCCAAAAGGGCTTTCTTTGAATGGTGAAACAAGGGTTTCATTAGGATAAGTAGCATTGTTTTCGAACACGCTATCAGGAAATAAACTTCCCAAGAACCCGCCATTTGTATCATTGATAAATTCCATCACTTTTATTTTAAAAGTTTCAAAAAAGGGCCGGCCTTACAGGGCCGGCCCTGGTTGCAACTGCCGGTGAGGATACCGGTATTTATGTGAGAGAATTTACTCTCCGCTTTCGGGGTTAAAGCCCACAGGAGGGGCTGCTCCACCCAAATCACCATCACCTTCAGGGTTGGGATTTTCTCCTCCCTCTTCTTCAGCATTCTCATCACCTTCACCTACAAGCACTGTGTCCAATTGCACGATCTCTGTTTGCGTATCGCCGCACTCGCAGGGCAGGCCCTGTGTGTTGAGGCCGATACTTCCTGCCTGGATTACCGTAAGTGTTGTCGGTACTCTTGTTTCCCATGTTTCATCAATGTAGTAAACAGGGTTTTTCAGCTCTTCCACAATGCTCAGGTAGAGATCGTCGCCGATAGCCGGTACCGCTCCGCCATTCCACACTTTACCGGTTGCCATGAAGTACATCACTGCTTCTTCAAAGCCGGGCCGTACAGAGGCGATCACCCTGGCCATACCTGACTGAAGGAAGGAACGGAACAACGGATCGCTTACTTCCTGCTGGTACATCTGCTGCCAATCAGCCTTTGCGCCCCAGTAGAAGGGATAGAATTTATAACTCATCACATCCCATTCAAAAGCCTGCTCCATGAATTTTACCAGTGCGGCATACCTGTCCATATCAGCCGTATCAATCGGCCTGATCTCTGATGTGCTGCCCGGCTCATAAAAGCGGAGGCCCATGTTGGCATGTTTCACCATATAGGTTATGCAGTTTTTGCGTAACACGGTGTTTTCGATCTGGCGGTAAAAGCCGGGATTCACTTCTTTGCTGGTGGCATCAAGAGGCCTGCTCTTTAATTCCTCCATGGCTTTGTTGTACTCATCAAGCCGCTCCTGGAAGGAGGTCATGATGTTATTGAAGGAATCTATCTGCCATTTTTCATACGATTCAGGCGTGCGGCGGCAGGTGGCCGTTACGTTCACTGTGATACCGCCGAGGTTGCGGCTTTCTGCTGATACACCAATCTCTTTACGGATAGGAGCAGCCAGCGTATCAATCGTGAGATCACGGTCGCCCGAAGAGCTGCCGATATAGATACCACCTGAATTGGCCACCCTCACATTGGCGAAAGGGGTGTAGTTGCTTTTTGCATATACATACGATACACCAGCCCTGATCTTTATTGCTTCATATCCTTCGGGTATTTCCATCTTGAAGGATTTGGCTCCTGTCATGGGATCACCGGTTGCCTCTTTTGAACTTAACTCAAATGCCTGGCTGACGGTGATCTGCTCGTCGGGTGCTGCGTTAAAGTCGCCTTTGTAAACAGCGGCCCAGTATGGGAATGTAACAGCATTGACCCTTGAATGATCTTTCAGTTGATAGATGCCATTGATCAGCCTTGGATCGGCCGGTTTTTCCAGTACGGTGGCGGTGGGCAGCTTGGCTGCAATCTTGATCGCTTCATTGTGGAAGGTAGCCGGCTGCGGGATCATGAATTCATACATCAGGCGTTTCCCGAAATTGAATACCTGGTTTTTGTAGATCTTGTCAATCCACCTGTACACACCGCTTACATGCACATTGCCTTTGCGGTTGTCAAAGCCGTGTTTATTCTGCTCTTCAAACTCTTCGATGATCTTGATGGTCCTTTCTTCCCGTACTTTCTGCACCACTCTTTCAAGCGCCTTTTCGGTAACCTCTTTGGAGTAGTTGACAGCATTGCGGTTTGAATCTTCCCTGGAAGTGTTGAAGGCAAAGCTGGCACCTGCATCAAAGCCACCCCATGTTCCGAGCTTACCGTTTACACTTGTGTGTGTATCAACAGAGTTTTGCTGAGAGATGACACTGTTCACTTCTTTCTGCAGCTCAAAACGCTCGGTGGTAGAAGTATCTTTTTGTACTTCTTTCTCCATTGATGTTTCGAGTACAGAAGTGTCTTCGATGCGGCTGAGCCTGCGGCTGCTTTTTTCTTTGTATTCTTTGGCCATGATGTTCTCGATATGAGATACTTCACCAGGCACATAGCAGCATACACTCTGCTCCACTTTGCGATAATCGGCCACACCTATTCTTCTTACACCAAAACCTGTAGGGACTTCGATGTTCAGGTCACCGCCTTCTTCACCAGGCTGTCCTTCGAGCAGCATGATGCCTCCGGCTCCTTCCCAGATGTTGAACATCACATCAAACAAAAGTGTGGTGCCATTTGAAAGACCTATTTCGCCATGGAAACGGAAATCAGTGATACCCTGCGGAACAGGCATACCCATGCCAGGATAGAATTCCAGCGTAAGCGAATTACCCTGTGCAGTTTCGTTGAATGCGCCATTGGTATTGGTGCTGCCTCCCATTACTGAATGATAAAGGCTGTTTACTGCATGGAGGCCGGGTTCTCCCATATCAATGGTAGTGAGAATAGAATACCTGTTGGCTCCTTTGTACACCGGCAGCATATAGAAACTGTATTGCTCCAGTATGGGCAATATCCTTTCACTTACGGGAAACACATGGCCATTTATCACCAGCGATTTACTGCCGGCTTCAACGCCCGCTGCTGCTTCTACGGAAAGTTTTTTTACCTCACTATTGACAGTGCTGATGGCTTCTGAAAAAGTGGAATTATCGGCCAGTCCTAACTCCTGTACTAATGACAGCGATCTTTCTGATAAGCACTGATTCAGCAGGCTGGTTTGCATTTCAGGAACGGGTGTAAACTCAAAATCGTTTATCTCTGGTCCTTGTGCCAAAGCAGAACCACTCTCCAGCTCTTTGCCATCAATGCTGCTGTTTGAATAGAAATTCTTCAGCGTCGCTTTTACAGAATCTTCATAGTTTTTCCGGACTTCCAGGTATGCAGCATTATTAACAGATGCATATTTTTTCTCTGCCAGGCCCAGCTCTTCCAGCAGGGTTTCATATTCACTGATTTTGCTTCCTGCTGCCACAGCTTTGCTGATGAGTTTCAGATCTTCTGTGTAGGCTGGTCGTCCGCCGCTTTCAGTGCCGGCTGTGGTCCTGCTTGCGCTGACCTGTCCTTGTCCGCCGAAGAAGAAAGTCGGGATCACCACACGGGCTTCAGCCAACTGGTGCTGGAATGTTTCACCTGCGGAGAGATACGCATTGGCTACAAGTGTTTCAATTACCTGCTGGCGCAACTGCGGATTTTTGTTGGTGATCAACTGGTAAAAGAGATTGTCCCAAAGGCTGATCTCTGTAGCGTGGGCAAGAGCGGAAGGCCATATGCCAGAATAGGTAACAGCCTCCTTGTTGAACAGGGCTTTGCGGTTCTTTGCCAGCCATACTGAAAAATCGAAGAGAGTTTGGCCTACAAGATTTTTCAATCCGGTAGTGTCTGCCAGGCCTGTGAAAGCTGCTGCCCGTTGTGCCAGGGCTGCTGATTGTTGTGCTGCCGTTGCTGCCGGGTTGGCTAATTGTGTAACAAAGAATCCTTCGCCAGTTGGATTTGGGTGGTGGACATGATAGTCCTGCTTGTCCTTTTCAGGGACCAGTTCCGGCGACCGTAAGGTGACAAACCGGAAAAAAGTGTTTTTTACTGTTTCAGACATGTTGTTTGTGTTTTATTATTAAGAAAAATTTATGTTGTTGTTTATGTTAAGGGCATGGAATGCCCTGTACCTGATTTTAGGCAGGTAGTGATTTTTTCGCTTAAGCTCTTTAGTGGTTAATTAAGTAATGGGTGGTAATGCCGGCTGCAATAATGGTGAGGCCCGACAGTAATTTGCTTTTGACCCGCTGTCTTTTTAATTGTTTTTGAAATAACTTATTTTGATCCAGCAATGACCGTTGCTGTCTAATGCTTTCATCGAAAGAATTCTTTAGCGATATGTATTGCTGCCGCTGCAATTGAATAGCGCTGTCTTTCTTTACTATTTGCTGTTCTTGTTTTTCTATCACCCGATCATACAGACTGTCTTTCCCGGCATTGGACACTGTAAGCTGTACTGCTTTTATTCTCAGCGAATCACAATCCATGAGCATTGATAAAGAATCGTTGTACACGGGTTTCTTTTGTGCTGCCCGGATTACGGCTGATGCCAGCTCCTGGTTCTTTTCTTTGGCTTTTTGCAATAATCCACTGAGCGACCTTATCTCTGTGCTTAATACTGCAGATGCTTTACTGATGGAATCAATCTGCACCTGTATCTCTTTTTCTTTGGTGTTTGTTTGGTGTACCAGGTCATCCACCTGTTTGGGTGAAACCGGCGTTATTATCTTGTCTCCACTGCATCCGCCTTTGAAGAGTGTAACAACAGCTACTCCTGCGAGTATGCCGCATACAAGAAGGGCGATATTTTTTATATTGGTCATATACTTATGTTTTGAGAATGAGCTATGCTTTTTTTTCTAATGAGTATCCAAA
>JAEUVL010000078.1 GCA_016786965.1 Chitinophagaceae bacterium | reverse complement strand
CACTGCCTAATTTTTATACGTCCTTTTTATTTTTAACTATGCTCCATATCTTTTTCTCAGCAGTTGAAGCATGTGTACATTGATGGCCCACTGATCACTTACAGCCTGCAAGGTGTGAGGTAGTGTGGGCATATACAGCGGCGGTCCAAACTCTGTAAGAAAAGTCATTCTTTCTCCATTTCTTTTTTTTCGCTCCACTACTTTATCCCACCAGGCAAAATGCTGTTTTACAGTTCCCTCCCACTCTGGTGCCCGGGGGTCATTTACCTGCGGGCCTTCGGCGTAGCCAATCCGGGCATGTATGTGTTCGGTGCGTTCCAGTGCCAGATCAACAGTTGAGGCCTGATCATCCAATAAACTCTCATGTACATTGCACCAATGAGAAATATCCAAAGTAAGTTTTAACTGAGGATATTTTTGAATAAATGCTTTAGTGACGTGAGCTGCGTACATCATACGACCCCGGTGTGTTTCATGGCAGATCAACATGCCTGTTTCCTTTTCCAGTGTATTAGTATAGTCGATGAACTTACAATTGTCTTCGAAACTGAAATAATCGCGGCCGGAATGTAGGTTAATATAGAGTGGTACCTGGATATTTTGTTTCGCAATGGTATCCATTATTTTTTTGAACTGTCCCAAATGCTCTGCCGGGTCGCTTTGCCAGGCTCCGTATAAGAAGCCTACCTCCAATCCATATTTTTTTAGTGCGGCAAACATTTCATCCTGTTCTTTCTTTTCATCCGGCCACCAGTTTTCAATACCATCATATCCTTCCTTTTTGGCTTTAGCACAAAAGGAATCCATCGATCCATCATAACCCCAGTTGGTAGCTAGTATTTTTAGCTGGTATCCATTTTGAATATTGGTAACTGGCATTGTAGTATCGGCAAAACTGTCCAATGAAGAAAGTAAGGCTGCTGTGGTGGCAGTACCAGTTAGTTTGAGAAAATTTCTCCGGTTATGCTTCATTTAAAAGTGTTTGAACTGTACTTAAGCTAGTATATCAGTAATCACTTTGCCGCTTACATCAGTCAGACGAAACGGACGTCCCTGTGACTCATACGTTAGCTTTTCATGATCAAATCCCAATTGGTTCAATATCGTGGCCTGTATATCGAATGCTTCTGTTTTACCATTCACGATACTGTAGCCGATCTCATCTGTTTCACCATAACTGGTGCCGCCTTTGATACCGCCACCGGCCATCCACATGCTAAAACCTTCGCCATGGTGGTCCCTTCCTTTAAAAGGCATCTTTTTACCATCCCGGTTTTCCATCATGGGGGTTCTTCCGAATTCAGCTCCCCATACTACCAGAGTCTCGTCCAACAAGCCTCTTTGTTTCAGGTCCAGCAGCAGTGCTGTGATCGGTTTATCTACCGTGCGGCATTTATTTATGAGACCCACATCCACGGCATTGTCCGCCGAGTCGCCATGCGTATCCCAGCCCCAGTCGAATAATTGTACAAAGCGAACCCCTTTTTCTACCAGCTTTCTTGCCAGCAATACATTGTTGGCAAAGCGGCCTTCACCCGGTTTGGTACCATACATATCATGGATATATTGCGGTTCGTCATTAATGTTCATGACTTCGGGAACTGAGATCTGCATTTTATAGGCCATCTCATATTGAGCAATGCGGGAAAGTATTTCTGGGTCCTGGTATTCTTCATACTGCGCCTGGTTCACTTTATTGATGGCCTCGATGGAAGCTTTCCGCACATCCCGGCTCATTCCTTCAGGATCTTTTATAAATAAAACCGGGTCTCCCTCACTACGGCATTGCACTCCCTGGTACACACTAGGTAAAAAGCCGCTGCCCCATACACTTTTGCCGGCGTCGGGGTTATTACCCCCGGAAGTAAGTACCACAAAACCGGGGAGATTTCTATTTTCTGTGCCCAATCCATAAGTTACCCATGCACCAATACTTGGCCGACCTTGTCTTGCCGAACCGCTGTGCATTAATAGTTGTGCCGGTGCATGATTGAACTGGTCTGTAGTTACAGCATTAAGCATTGCTATTTCATCCACCACGGTTGATAAATGCGGCAAATTATCTGATAACCATAGACCGCTTTGACCATGCTGCCGAAAGTTGGACTGCGGGCCCAGCATCTTCGGCACTCCACGGATAAAGGCAAATTTCTTTCCTTCCAGTAATGAAGGCGGGCAGTCTTGCCCGTCTAATTTAGCCAGCTCCGGTTTGTAGCTGAATAATTCCAGTTGTGAAGGAGCACCAGCCATATGTATGTAAATAACAGATCTTGCTTTGCCAGGAAACATTGGTGGCCGTGGTGCTAAAGGATTTGCAGGATCAAAGTAGTTATCAACGACAGCTTGTTGTCTGCTTCCGCAGCCGCCAATCAAACTCCCCAGCGCCAGTGCACCCAGACCCATGGCACTTTCCTTTAAAAAATGGCGACGGGTGTAATGATGAAGGACCCTTGTTTCGGCCTCCTTCAGCAAGCGTTGATTATGTATTTCCTTTTGCGTCATTGCTAATTTTTTTTCATCACCAGGCTGCTATGATCATTTAATGCATTAATTTTTATTCAGCCACTCATCCAGATTCAGCATTGCATTTGCCACCACTATCAGAGCTGCCGTTTCGGGGTTATTGTGCTGATCGTTCAACCCATTCATTTCACAGGCTGCTTCTTTGTCATTTTGAAATACGGTAACTGACTTGTTATACAATTCCACCAGCGCATTTAATCTCACTGCTGAGATCGGCTTATGCATCATGGCCTGGTAGCCTTTTTCAATTTGCTTACTAAATTCATCTCCACCCAATTCCTGCATGCGATAGGCAAAATGCCTTGCCATCACCAGGTAAGCAGAATCATTGAGTGTTGTTAATGCCTGTAAAGGAGTGTTTGTCCGTATGCGCCTGGTAATACACACATCTCTCGAGCCACCATCAAAAGTGATCATGGATGGATAAGGGGCTGTTCTCTTCCAGAAAGTATATAAAGCCCTCCGGTACTGTTCACGGCCTTCACTCATTTTCCAAACATCCCCGTTATATGGTGATTTCCAGATACCATCCGGTTGAAATGGCATCACCGGTTTACCATACATCTTTTTATTTAAGAGGTTGCTTACTGCTAATGCCTGATCCCTTATCTGCTCGGCTGATAATCGTACCCGTGGACCTCTTGCATACCATTTATTGTTAGGGTCTTTTTTTAATGCCTCTTCTGTCACTTTTGATTCCTGGCGGTAAGTAGCCGACATAACTATTTCTTTCAACAGTTTTTTGATGCTCCAGTTATTGTCATTCATGAATTTCCACGAGAGATGGTCCAGCAGTTCCCTATGAGTGGGAGGAATTCCCTGTGTGCCCAGATCTTCCAGGGTTTCGGCAAGGCCATTACCGAATAATTGTTCCCATAAGCGGTTCACCATCGTACGGGCCGTCAGCGGATTCTTTTTATCTGTAAGCCATAGTGCTAGCCCTAAACGGTTCTTTGGTACACTGGCTGGCAATGGATTAAGCACACCTGGCACATCCGGTGTCACCTCTTTTCCTTTTACCAACCAGTTACCTCTTTCAAAAACGTTTGTAGGCCGGTACATATCAGGTGTGTTCTCCACCATCACCGGGGTTGTTTCTGGCTTTGCATACAGCAGGCTGTCAAATAAATTTTTTGCTGTGGCATAACCCTGTTTGTCCTTACCAGGAAACGGCTGACTAAAGCGAAACCATTCCATTAAAACGCCATTGAGATGATCTGGCCTTATTTTCTTGTTTACATATTTTAAGTACAAATTATGCTTACCGGGAATAGGTCTGACAGGTGCTGTGGCAACAGACCATCCTTTGGTTGTTTCCCAAACAGGTACCACACAATATGGTTTTGTATTAAGGCTGTCCACATATACTTCCAGTTGGCCGCTATTATGAATTGATACAAAGCGAAACATGAACTGTGTGCTGTTATTCAGCGGTACATCTTTTAAGCGGCAGGTACCATAGTTTCTCAGTTCTGTCAACCAGCCGGTTTGTGCGCCGTTGGTAAATTCATCACACAATAAAGAATTTACAACGGGCTGCCAAGTTTTTAAAAAATGAACCTGCTCTTTTGCTTCCGGCCCGGAAACGTTCTTAGCCAGCCAATTTGTAAGTTCTTCAAACCTTGTACTATCCTTACCAGTATATTGGCGTAGTAAAGGATAATCCATTTCGGTATCCTCATCTCTTGTATTATTAAAAAAAGCCATGAACTTATAATACTCTTCGTGTTTAAAAGGATCATAAGGATGGCTGTGGCATTGCACACAATTGAAGGTAGTACCCAGCACCGCACTCCAGGTAGTATTCACACGGTCCATAACGGCGGCCGTTCTGAATTCTTCATTATCAGTACCCCCTTCATCATTCGTAAGTGAGTTTCGGTGAAAAGCCGTGGCGATATATCTTGTGTCATCGGGGTTGGGCATCAGGTCGCCAGCTAATTGTTCAGTTAGGAAAACATTATAAGGTTTATCCTCGTTAAAAGCGTTGATCAGCCAGTCGCGGTATTTCCAAATGCTGCGGGCCTGGTCCGACTCATATCCTTTTGTATCCGCATAGCGGGCCAGGTCCATCCAGAGAGAGGTCCATCTTTCGCCATAACTTTTTGAAGCAAGCAAGTCATCTACCAGATTTTCATATGCTTTTTCGGAATCATCTGCCAGAAATTTTTGTGTAGCCGCACTATCTGGCGGCAGCCCGGTGAGGTCAATACTTATCCTTCTCAGAAGTGTGGCTTTATCGGCTTCTGTTGCCGGAGTTAATTTTTCTTGTTTTAATTTCTGATAAACAAACTGATCGATGTCATTCCTGATCCAGGAGTTGTTATAATCAGGTACTTGCTCTTGCTTTACTGGCATATAGGCCCAATGCTCTCCCCATTCTGCACCCTGCCTGATCCATTTTTTTAAAATGGTTACTTCCCTGTCTGAAAGCGGTTCATGATTATATGGCATCCGTTCCTCAGGATCAGTCTCGGTGATTCGTTTTATGAGTTCGCTTTTGCCCGGCTTGCCCGGTACAATGGCATATTTACCAGATTCTGTTTTTGCCAATGCTTCCTCACGAAATAACAAACTAAAGCCCGCCTGCTGCTTCACGCCGCCG
>JAEUVL010000434.1 GCA_016786965.1 Chitinophagaceae bacterium | reverse complement strand
GCAAAGATGGATGGCATCCGGACCCTGAAAAACTCATCCAGGTTAGAAGAGAATATGGATAAAAAGGAAATGCGGTTGTACAGGGGTACGTTTTGGTCGGCGGCCTCCATCAGCACCCGGTGGTTAAAAGAAAGCCAGCTGAGGTCCCTGTTAAGGAAAAAATACTTTTCGTCTGCCATGGTCTAATGGTTAAGGTGTGTTATTTGGCCTAAGATAAAGGATTTTTTTTGGCTTTGTCTCAGGCCGGTCGGTCAGTACAGGTTGGCGGCTGCGCCATGCCGGGGTGGCACCTGCTGCCGGGCAGGCGGGGTGATAAAGGTCATAGGCGGTGATGCTGGGTTAATGTAGATTGCAGCTTTCCAATTGTATGCGCAGGAAGATTACTTTCATAACGGCTTTTTTGTTCCTTATCAGTTCCACGGAACTGCATGAGCTGGCAAGGTTACCGCAGTTGGTGATGCATTTCTGTCATCACCAGGCCACCGAGCCAAAATTGTCCGTTAGTGGTTTTCTGAAACTGCATTACCAGGCCAATCATCCGGACGATAAAGATGATAACGAAGACCGGCAACTGCCATTCAAATCCGGGTATGATATAGTGCATATTGATGTAACCACTGCAATCCCCAGGGAAACAGAAACAACGGTGTACATACCGGAGAATAGTAAGCCCAAAACATTTTATCCTGAAGGGATGCCGTTGCACCGGACCTTTTCCATATTTCATCCTCCCCGCTATTCCTGATCAGTTTTACAGTTACAGTAATAGCCTTGGTTATAACTAACCACAGGTATCCTATTTCATTTTAAATAATACAATAGTATGAATGCAGCACAAATTCACCTGGCGCTTAACCATGCGCCCTTATTCCTGTCCATCATCGGTGGCGGAATACTCATCCTTGGTATGATAAAAAAGAATGAATCTTTTAAAACCATTTCCTTTTATATGCTGGTAGCGGCGGCTGTGTTTACCGCACCGGTCTATCTTACCGGCGAAGGCACGGAAGAACTGGTGGAAAATCTGCCCGGTGTGAACGAAGCCACAATAGAGGCGCATGAAGACATGGCGAAGATATCACTCATCATTATCATCATTACCGGCGCAGTGGCTTTGCTCGGTTTACTGTTCCGGAAAAATGCAGGTGTGGCAAAACTGGCAGCTGTTGGTGCCGTGTTGTTGTCACTGGCCTCTTTTGGCACTATGGCACAAACAGCCCATCTCGGTGGCCTGATCCGGCATACGGAATTACAAGCCGGTACAACAGGCGCAGAAGGCGGTAATGAAAAAGAAGAGGCAGAAGAAAACGAAGAAGGCGAAAAGAATATAAGTGACAGTCTCCGGCC
>JAEUVL010000426.1 GCA_016786965.1 Chitinophagaceae bacterium | reverse complement strand
TAATTATGTGCCGGGCAACCCGCCAGATCTTACGACCACCACACCTAATGCCTCATTTACCTATACGGCGGTAGGTTTGTACAGGGTAATGCTGGTGGCTATTGACCCTGCCACCTGTAATGTAAGAGATTCTTCTTTTCTAAATATCCGGGTGGGCGACCTGAAAGCTAACCTGGCCATGCAGGATATAAAATTGCCTCCGTGTAATTCGTTCCGTTACCAGTTCAATAACCTTTCCACCACTGACCCGACAAGGCCTTTCCAGGATACCTCTTTTATCTGGGACTTTGGCGATAACAGCCCCCGTATTGTATCAGGACTTGCCCCTGTAACACATACTTATCCGGGCCCTGGTACTTATTTTGTAAAACTAATATTGAAAGACACGGCCTACTGTAATAATCCTGATTCGATTGAACTGCAACTGGACGTAGCGGAAAATGTGGATGCTAATTTTACCACACCGGCAGTTGGTTGTGTGCCTTATACGGCCTCTTTTGATAATACATCCATAGCCGGTCAAACATGGCTCTGGGATTTTGGTGATGGCCCTCCTGCCACTACTTCTACGGCGTTTGAACCAACCCACGAGTATAATACGCCTGGTAACTACACAATAACGCTTGTCGCTTATAATCCCAATACCTGTAACCTGACGGATACAGCGAGGTTCACCATTCAGGTATTTCCCAAACCGGTGGCGCTGTTTGATTTTACACCGACTACACCTGAGCCCAATACACCAGTTACGTTCAATAATTTCTCATCGGCTGATGCGGTACGGTTTAAGTGGAAATTTGGAGATGGAGATTCTTTGCTGACGACCTCCAGGTTGCCAGTACAACATCAGTATAATGCTACCGGCACCTTTACCGCTTGCCTGACGGCGTACAATGCAGTGGATTGCGACAGTACGATCTGCCGCCCGGTGCAGGCTGTTATCATACCACTGGTGGATGTACCCAATGCGTTCACACCACTTTCCAACGATGCTAATAGTATTGTAAATGTTCGGGGCTTTGGTATTGCCAGAATGCAGTTTATCATCTGGAACCGGTGGGGACAGAAGGTGTTTGAAACCAATAACCGTTTCCAGGGCTGGGATGGTAAAGTAAAAGGGGTGGTGCAGCCAATGGATGTATATGCCTATACGCTGAGTGTGGAATTCTTCGATGGGCAGAAAACAACTAAGAAGGGAGATATAACGTTAATTAGATAGTCAATGGTGTGGTATTATTATGAATGAGTTTTGAAAATTTGAAAACGGGGGGATTTGAAAATGAAAACATTTAACAACATACGGGTTTTTGTATTACTCCTTACAGCTCATGGCTTATGGTTTGGGGCCGCTTCACAGGACCTTCATTTTTCCCAGTTCATGAACTCGCCTTTGCTGACCAATCCTGCCAACACCGGCTTTATTCCTGATGGTGATTACAGGCTTGGGGCCAATTTCCGCAACCAGTGGTCATCCATTACAGCGTTTCCCTACAAAACTATGAGCGCCTATGGCGACGTTCAAACCGGTAATAGTGAAAGCACCGGCTGGCTGGGAGTAGGTGGTGTGATATTGAGAGATGTGGCAGGAACCGGTGTGCTTACTTCCACCAAATTATACGGATCGGTGGCTTATCACCAGATGATCAATGCCGGTAGCCTTGTGAGCCTCGGATTTAATGTCGGCTGGGCAAATAAGCGCATCAATACAAGCAGTCTTACATTTCCCAGCCAGTGGAATGGAAAATTCTTTGATGCAGGCCAGATAGGCACCGCCCCAAAATTAGATGCGAATAATATCAACTACCTGGATATGCAGGTAGGGCTGAACTATGCTTATTTTCCCACTGATGAAATATATTTTAATGCCGGCTTTTCTGCCATGCATGTGAACCGCCCCAAGGAAACATTTTTTGGCACAACTTCTGACAGCCGCATACCCACCCGTTATACCGGATTTTTGAATGGCAGCTTTAAAGTAAATGACCGGGTGATCGTAAACCCAAATGTGTATGCATCGTTGCAGGCAAAATCATACGAAATAGTGGGTGGAATGAATGTGCATTATAATTTATCTGGTGACGGAGAGAAAGTGCTCATTGCCGGCGCATACTACCGTTATAAAGATGCAGTGATACCGATGGTGGGATTGGGATACAAAGACATTAACTTCACTTTTACTTATGATGCCACTATGTCGGAACTGAAGACGTATAACAATGGCCGGGGTGCTTTTGAATTGTCAATTGTAAAGCAAGGAGTGATAGACCGCTACCGCGGCAATAAGCGGGAAAGCATGTGCCCTTCGTTTAAAAGTTATTAATACTGTTTGTTTTTAGACAGTCTCTCCCTAAATATCTTGTTAAGGGTTACTATCCCAATGTAATTGGATATAAAGTGACAACAGGATGAAACTGCCGTTGGATATAATCGATCATAGAAGATGATATTATTATTGGTTCTGTCCTGTAAGCAAGGCCGCCATCTCATTGATTTCTTTTAAACGGTCGGTATTCAGGGAATAATAAATGCATTTAGCCTTTCTTTCGGTCCTAACCACGCCGGCCATTCGTAAACAGCCCAGGTGCCTGGAGGTTTCTGATTGTTCCATCCTTAATGTCTTATAAATATCGGATACTTTCATTGCACCCCGCTCATCGAGCAGCTTCAGCATTCGCTGCCGCAATTGGTGATTGATAGCACGGTAGATTATTGCTGCTTTCCGGGTGTTTACCAGGTTTATTGTAACTGGGTTGTTCTCTCCAAAAGAGTTAATGATGAGCAGTTTATTGTCCATAGCATACGGATAAAAAGAGGGTAATAGGTACTTGTTTTCGGGATCAAATATAATTATTTTTAATAATTTTAATTTACCTGATAGATCTCCTAAAAATTGTCTGAGAAACGGCCATCAAACAAGACTGCGAATCACCATCTTTCCCAGTACTTATGATGATTCGATTCCTTTCTTTCCCATCTGCCTAATAATTCCGATTTTTACGGCGTAAGGGCAAAAGTTGCCTCTAATGCGACACTCAGAAAAAATAAAGAATGCAAGAAACTTCTGCGATCAGTATTACAGCACAGCATATAGCAGCATTTAAAAAAATAACCGGCGATCCATTTGTGCTGATGGATGAGGAGACGTTGAACCATTATGCCCATGACGAAACTGAAAACCTGCATTTTTTGCCAGGGATCGTCATCAAACCACGTACTACCGAGGAGATCAGCGCTATTCTGAAGATCTGCAATTCAGATGGCATACCCGTTACACCCCGAGGAGCCGGTACCGGACTTAGTGGTGGCGCCCTTCCACAACTTGGCGGTGTGCTGCTATCCACCGAAAGAATGAATTCTATCCTGCATATCGATGAACGGAATTTACAAGTGACCA
>JAEUVL010000410.1 GCA_016786965.1 Chitinophagaceae bacterium | reverse complement strand
ATCCAGTTGCCTTCGGGGAGCATACCTACTATCTCGCTGTGCGCATGCTGGCTTACCTGGCGAATGTTAGTTTTGCGGTAAGCATCCGGCATCCAGTCTTTCGGCTCGATCTTTACTTCGTTGTCTATTTTTTGCTGGAAGTTCTTTTCAAAATCCCTGATTTCCATATACTGTCTGTTTTGGCTTCAAATTTAGTCAAAACTAACAGCTGTTTGCCTTCTTTGTTGATGACTTTAGTCAGAACCGGCTTCTTGTTCTTCATCAGTCGGGTAAACATTATCGGCCATTTTCCATTTCCCCTTTTCTTTTACAAAAGGGACCACGGACCAGCTCAACAATCCTTCGGCGTAGGGACTGCCAATGCGCAGTTCGGCTTTGTTGCCGGTAATGGTGACTTTATAGGTGTTCTTGGTAGAAGTGTACCATTTAATCGTTTCATCAATGCTTTCCTGTCCTCCGGCCCATCGGTCATAATCGAAACCGGCCGGCAATTCATCTTCGGGGTCGGCTTTGAAGCAACTGTCGCTGAACCGGAAATGTTCTTTCTCTGCTTTGATATAAGCCTCGCCTACGTAAGGCACACTGGTACGCAGGTAGGTAAAGTATTTCTCCACTTCTTTCCATTGCATGGTATAGGGCGGGTCGTTGTTCTCGCCGGTGCCTTTATATAAGTGAAAGGAGTTGAACTTTGCTTCGTTTTTCTGGTAAAACTTCAGGAAGTCGAAGAATACCTTACGGATGCTTTGCTGTTCGGTGGTAAGCTTTTGGGCATGGGCCACAGTGAAGCAACCAATAAAGCAAAGCCAGAGGATGAGTTTTTTCATGTTTTGCAAATAAGAAGAAAGATCAGAACTTTTGGCGGTTTATCAAAAAACTGACAGATGCCAATCCCGGTGTGTTATAATATTCCAGCACCAGGCTATAGCGGCTGGTGGTGAACTGTTTCACTGTTTTCTCCGAGGCATAGATATAGGTGCGTGATCCTTCTATTATTTCCTGTTTGAAAACGAAGCGGCCGGTGCCGGTAAATACTGCCAGCAGTTTATCATAAATGGCTTTGGCCTCTTCCGGGCCGGACAGCAGTTGTGAACCGGCAGTGAAATTCCATGATATTTCGTATTGCCTGTCTTTCAGCTTGCATTTTTGTCCGTACACGGTGGTAAGGCTTTCATACTCGGTGTAGTACTGGTTTTGCGATAGCTGGACGCCTTTTTCATTGGCAAAAAGGTTGTCCATGGCGGCAAGTATGTCCCTGATCTTTTTATCAGGATCGGATTCAACCAGGCCTGGTTTGTTTACCGTGACAACGGGTTTGGGTTCATTTCTGCCATTGATGGTAAGTACCAACAGGTAAACACCCTTTTCTTTTACAATATAGGTTTCAAATTCCGGTTCGAAGCGCTTCTGGGCAGCAACATCTTTATAAAAAAGTGTTTTGTAAAAAATAAACTCTTTCAGGGTATCCGTTCTTTTTACTTCAATCAAAGGGGCAGCCCATGCTGTTTTGACGGCCACATGCAGATTGGTTTCTGATTTTTTAGCCGCTGCTAATGTACCGGATGGTTTGAAATAATACGCCACCAGCGGAAAGCCGATCACTTGTGGTATGGACAGTTTTCCTGAATCAGCACCGGGCAACCGGGTAGTTACTTTATAATTATCATAGAAAATACCGGTCTCGTTTATCCAGGCTCCTTTGGTGGCCGGGAATCCATTCTGACCGTCGCCATATACTTTTTTAAATTCATCATAAAAGGTGTTGGTGGCAAAAGGATTTTGTGCAAGGCCTGTTGTCACCATTGCCAGAAAAAGAAGAAGAGAAGCTGTCTTTCTCATACGGGTTAAATTGTTTTACCGTGCATACACACCATTTGGCGACACCACAGATGCCGGGCCTCCGCTGATGCCCACCGGCGGAATGATAATATTAATACTTTCACCATTCACTTTCAACGAAACATTTTTTGCATGTATCTCCACACCCTGCTGGTAAAAGGGAGGCATGGCTGATGGTTTTCTGTCAATAAGATAAGCTTCGCTGAAGTCGCTCATCTCCATTTCAAATGTGTAATGCCCGGCCACACATTTGGCGGTAGCCTTATCGGCAGCGATCGTTATTTCAATAGTGGCGGTCAGCACCGGTGCATTTTCAAAAGGAGTACCGGCAAAGATATTGGGGCCAAAGTATTTTCCTACTGTTTCATCG
>JAEUVL010000399.1 GCA_016786965.1 Chitinophagaceae bacterium | reverse complement strand
GGATGAGTTCAATCTTACCGAAATAAAAGCGGGCAATGGTTGGTGGGCCAATAAATTTTCTATGCAGTTGGGTGCTAAGTATATTGATGCATTTGGTATTAGTAACCTCGACCTGCAACTGGAACATAACAGGGCCCGCCCCTTTACATACTCTCACAACGATTCAGTGGCTAACTACACTCATTATAATCAACCACTGGCGCACCCTCTGGGAGCTAATTTCAGTGAGGTTATAGGTATTGCCCGTTATCAGCCCGCACCCAAATGGATGGCTGTTGGTAAACTTATTTATTATACTCAGGGCCGGGACAGCAGTGCATTGAGCTATGGCAGTAACATCTTTTATCCTAATATCCCACCTTTTCGCCAGGGCGATTATGGTTATGAGATAGGCAGTGGCTGGAAGACCAATGTGTTGCTGGCATCCCTATTAGTATCATACGAGTGGAGGGAGAATTTCTTTTTCGAATTCAGCGCCCTTTACCGCAAACAGGATACAAAAACAGCTCCAATCACTTCAACCAATAGTTCAGTGATTACACTGGGACTGCGTTGGAACATGCAAAGAAGAGATTTTGATTTTTAACTTCCCGGGCGATGGGCACTATCCTTCTAAGTGAATAGTGAACATGATCATCCGTGACTGTATTTTGTCAAATACATTGGAGAACTTCAGGTTCTCATCACGGGCATGCAGGTTTTTAATTCCGTTGCTGATTTTTATTTCAGGAGAAAAAATAAAGCTGGGGAAATAAAAATTGAAGCCGATGCCAAACTCAGGACCGAAATCGTACTTTTCTATTTTGATCAGTTCTTCTGCTTTCTTGGCCCGGGCATTACTAGCCATATCTATATCTGCTTTTATTCCGGCAAGAGTGTACACCCGGAAGTTGCCAATACGATCACTGTGAAATTTTATACTGAAAGGAAATGACACGATGATGGATTCTACTTTCTTGGTCACTTGTTTGTCGCCATTAATATCCGGGTACTTCAGGTCGTAAAAAATATTTCGCTCTACAAATTGCAATTGCGGGTTAAAGCGCAGCTGAAAACGGTTGGATAAGCGAAATGTAGCATTAAGCCCAAGAGCGATGCCACCTGAGTTCACAGGTTCTGCCACAAACACACTATCATATTGAAGGAAGCGGGGGTGCAATTCTGTCTGAAACCGGGCAGAACTGGCTCCGAGGGTAATGCCAAAAAAATAAGGCTTTTCATCATGCTCTAGCATATTCAGCTCCGGCTTGCCTATCTGCGCATGACCATTGTATGGAAACAGGAAGTTTCCACACAGTAAAAATGATACAGTGAATATTTTTAAGAAGGCTTTCTTCCGGAGTAAATGCAACATATTCCAAAGCTCAGTGGTTTACAATCGGTACTGGTGTAGCCCACTTTTTTTAAAATGTCAGTAAATAATTGGCGATCCGGAAAAGCATTAGCCGATTCATTCAGGTATTGATATGCTTCTTTGTTTTGTTTGAACCAGCGGGCCACCTGCGGAGCTACCAGGCCCATATACAGGTTGTAAAAACTTTTTACTGCTTTTTGCCGGGGTTTTGAAAATTCAAGTACAACTAAACGTCCGCCTGGCTTTAACACCCGAAGCATTTCTGCCAGGCCGTTTTCCAGGTTTTCAAAGTTCCGAACTCCAAATGCCACCATCACGGCATCAAACGTATTTTCTGCAAAATTTATTGTTTCTGAATCTCCGGTATGTAAGTGGATTTTATCCCCAAGTTGTTCTTTTTCAATCTTTTTTCTGCCTAATTCCAGCATCCCTTCTGATATGTCAATACCAGTTATTTGAGCAGGTTGAAGGATCTTGTAGGCCATCAGGGCCATATCAGCGGTGCCGGTAGCCACATCCAGTATATGTTGCGGGTTGTCTTTTTTCAATAATCGGATCGCTTTTTTGCGCCAGCCAATATCCGTTCGGGCTGATAAGAACCGGTTCATTACATCATATTTACCCGCTATTTTGTCAAACATTTCGGCTACTTGTTCTTTCTTACTTTTACCGGAATCTTTGAAAGGGATGATGTTATCGTGGGGCAAGGGTGCTGACATGGGCGCAAAGGTAGTATTGGCGGCTCGTTTTTGGCTGCTTGTTTAAGGGATAATGTGGAAAAGACTGGAACATGTCCACTAGTATGACCCAATTGGCATCATGGCCAGATGTTGCCACAAAACCCTTATTTACTTCTTTTGGTATTGATACTGCCCGTTACCTTTACAGCATGGAAGTTTCCAGCGCTAAATATATCATCAGCAGCCCGGGTTATAAAGACTGCCCCCCGGCAGATAAGCCGGAATATGCCTTTATAGGTCGAAGTAATGTTGGCAAGTCTTCGCTTATCAATATGCTGACAGCGCAGGTAAACCTGGCCAAAACGTCTGCCACGCCGGGTAAAACGAAGCTGATCAATCATTTTGAAGTGATCTCGCCAGCCGGCCAACCACAAAAGGAAAAGAGGGGCAAACCAATTGTTTGGAATATTGCAGACTTGCCCGGCTATGGATATGCAGCCACAGTGTCGCAAAAAGCCCGGAATAACTGGGGCAATATGATAGAATCGTACATC
>JAEUVL010000373.1 GCA_016786965.1 Chitinophagaceae bacterium | reverse complement strand
ATTTCTTCAAAAACACTGAATATTAAAATCGTGTTTCATTGGTTAAAAAACATGTTTCATTGTTTAAATGAAATGCCCGGCAATTGCACCTCTTCCGATGGGTCCAAACGTGCCTGATAGCTACCGTTTTTTTACACCTTTGTTTTATAAAACAAAATAAAATGCGAGTAGTTTTACTTTTCCTAACAGTAGTTTTTTCCGGCCTGCAACTGGCAGCGCAAGGAAACTACGTATCAGGTGGCAATGAGTTTGTCAGCCATGGTACCATCAGTCTTTCCACCGCGGGCACCAATGGGTGGAGTACCGAAAGATCAGCCAATCCCGGTTATTTCAGTGCCATAGGCGCCGGGGTTTATTCCAATGAAACAGATGCAGCCAACATCAATGGGTATGTAAAGTATTACAACACCAGTGCCGACCAGGGCTTTACTTTCCCGGTGGGCACTGGTGCCGATCTGCGGTTATTAACTACCAGCGGTACCATTGCGGCTAATTCCGTATTTGCCACTGCCTGGATCACCGGTGATCCTTCCTCCACCACCGATCCTACGGATGGAACTGTGCACCCGGTAACAAGCAGGGGGGCAGGCATCGATTCTGTAAGCACGGCCGGTCAGTGGGACTGGCAGGATATTTCCGGCACGGCAGCCGGAGTAACCGTAACAGTGAGTATACCCAACATGAGCAGCTTCGCTCATACCACTTTCCTCCGCCTCGTGGGATGGAATGGCACCCAATGGGTGAACCTGAGCAGCACACAGGGCACTGCTGCCGCCAATGGCAATGCAGAAAATAATGTATTGACCGGCACCTTGACAGCCGGTATCACCGCCATCGGTATCGGCAAAGCCGAAGCAGCCTATGTAGTAACCAAAGTGTTCCTGCAGGGCGCTATGAGCGGAAGCAGCATGACCACCACACTCCGCAACCTGAATCTTATTCCGCTTAGCCAGCCTTACAGCGGCGCTCCGTGGAATTATGCAGGCGCTGAAACAGTAGCTTCTATACCTGCCGGTGTTACCGACTGGGTATTGGTAGAGCTGCGTGATGCTGCCACACCATCCATTGTACGCTCCACCCGTGCGGCATTTATAAAGAGTGACGGATCAGTGGTGGATATTGACGGGGTGTCTCCAGTTTCCTTTAATGATGATGTGCCTTCTATCGCTTCACCAATGGTGGCTGGCAACTATCATGTAGTGATCAGGCACCGCAACCACCTGCCGGTACGCACTGTGGCCACGCAGTCACTTTCCAGGTCAAGTGTGTTGTACGACTTTACCAATGCCCAGGCCAAAGCTTACCAGAATCCCGGCATCACCACCAACACTGCGATGAAAGACATGGGCAGTGGAATATTTGCCATGTGGGGTGGTAATGTGAACAGCAATACCAACGTTCGGGCATCAGGTTTGGCTAATGACCTGGCAGCTTTACAAACAGCACTCGGTGGAAACCTGAGCAGCATATTAAGCAATGTGTATCACAATGCAGACCTGAATATGAACGGCGTGGTCCGTTACAGCGGGTTGAACAATGATTACGCATTCCTGTCCGCCGTATTGGGAGGTAACCTCTCGGTGATCTTTACACAACACTAAAATTATAGTACACTAAAAAATATATTTTATGAGATATTTATTCAGTCTTGGCCTCTTGTTGATGCTCAACAGCGCATTTGGCCAGCATATTCAATGGACATTAAAGCCGGGTGCGGCCGCCAACCAGGCGGATGTTTACCTGCGGCCAACCTTTAACTTTAATCCGGGCGCTGCTACTCCCTTTGAGTACTTTGGCCAGGTACAGTTTGCCATTGGATGGCAAACAACCTGCCCCACCGCCGGGCAACCCAACGTCAGTTTCACGATTGATCCTGCCTTCAATACACAGGGAGGCGGTTCTTACACCGTGAATGTATTTCCCCGCTCTACCAGCATTTCTCCGGCAGGCGAATCTTATAATGTAGTGTACCTCGAAAGAACAGGTTCCTCCGGTGCACAAACCTATAATGCGCTGGTGGAAGTAAAAGTAGGTACCGTCACCTTTACAGGCAGTACACCATTTTGCCCCATCAAGATAGTGGACTATGAAGATGCCGGAACAGATGGCCAGGCCAGTTGTTTTGCCACCAACTCCCGTACAGGAGAGTTTCTCCGTGCAGGCCCCGGCTACGCCCCCGGAGTATCAAGCGATAATTTTTACAGCAGCCCCGGCAATTCACTGGCGGGAGGCAATGCCGTCAGTGGTTATGCACAACTGATACAATTAACAAGCCTGCCTCTCAAGCTCACTTCCTTTACCGCAGCGGCAGATAATTGTACCGCACTGCTGGCCTGGGAAACTGCAGAAGAAATAAGTGTAAGCCATTTTGAGGTAGAAGAAAGCGCCGATGGAATTAACTATAAAAAGACAGGTACTGTAAAAGCCCTTGGCAGTGCGCTGGTAAACAAATACAGCTTCCGGGCAAATGATAACAAAGGCACCCGCTACTACCGCCTGCGCATGGTGGATAATGATGGCGGATACAGCTATAGCACTGTACGGACAGTAACAGGCGATTGTGGTGGTGCCGGATCATTCAGTGTATATCCTAACCCGTTCCGTATTGCCAATGATGTATTGACCATCCGTTACAGTCTGCCACAGGCAGGGGCCGTACAGGTGGTACTGTACAATGCGGCGGGCCAGCAGGTACTGGGCCGCACACTGAATGCCATGGCAGGGATGAACCAGCAGCAGGTGCAGGTGCCCGCTATTTCAAAAGGTGCTTATTACCTGAAGGTAACAGACAAAGAAGGAAAGGAGATAGGCGCACAGCAACTCATTGTTAAGTAAAAAGAGCAAACTGAACTGAACTAAACAGGTACCGGTGGCAGTACACACAACTGCTGCCGGTACCCTTCACTGAATTTAAACACACAAATTAAAAAAA
>JAEUVL010000961.1 GCA_016786965.1 Chitinophagaceae bacterium | reverse complement strand
TGCACGTTTCTTACGTCTGCTTACCTTAAACTGTTCTCCATTGCACAGGGTAAGTTTAAAATCACCGGAAACTGAGGAAATAAATCCCCGGTTCACTAAATGGGTTCGGTGTATACGGCAGAAAAAATCCTCAGGTAATGTATCTTCAAACCATTGCAATACTTTGGCTACCGTAAGCGGGTATTCGTTAGCAAAATAGATTTTACAGTAATTACTGCTGGCCTCCACCCGGATGATATTTTGGACCATCACTTCCTTTATTCCTTTATTAGTGGGTATGTACACTTTATCCATAAAAGAAGTGCTATAAAAAGCCGGAACGATGCCTCCCGGCTTTTGGTGTCTATTTCACAACAGTTAATGTAAATCCTGAGCTTACTGTGCCGGTGGCGCCGGCATTTAGTCTCAGCGTTCTTATCGTTGGATTGGAAGTAACAACCGGATAGTTCGGTTTACCACCATTAATTATCACATCAGTATTCATATCCGGAAGGCTGTTACAACTCCAGTTCGCCGGATTCTCCCAGGCAGTACTTACTGTTCCTTCCCAGGTCATACCGAATTTGAGAATAAATTCAAGACTGTAGGTAGTGCCATTTACGAGACAGCGGTATTTAAACCCATACATATTTGTCGGAGGATTGGTAATATCCAGTATGGCTGTAGTTGCCCCGCTATAAATACCTCCATTTGTAACGTTGGTATAACCCGTTCCATTATCCACCTGCCACTGGAAGGTACTGCCCGTCATTTTTGAATCGAAGCTCACATTAGCACCCGGGCAAATAACATATTGCCCGTTTGTAATTTTTACACTATCCAGCAAATGCAATTCTTCCACATTACCTGCTGTGTCGGAGGCTGTAATATAAAACTTGTACGTGTGTTCTGCTATTCCGTAAAACACCGTGTCTGTAACAGTGATATTAGACAGGTACAGTTCAGGTGGTCCGTTATCATCAGCCACATAAATGGAGTAGTGCTTCACACCGGAACCGTTGGGGTCGTCGGTGCCGGTATAGGTAAGTCTTACTTCGGTATCCGGTGTCAGATCGGGCAGGTTCATAATACTGCTGGTGGGTGCTACCGCATCAATGGTGTTTTTATGAATGTTGGTTGGGATTGTATCGTTCTCATCAAACACAATAAAGGCTCTCGCCCCGATGGTATCGAGTGTCTGTGAAGAGGTTTTGGGTTTGATGCTGAAGTTGACAAAACCGTGGCCATATTCCGGGTTGAGGGTATCCTGAACAAATACAAAACCGGCCATTGGGTCTTCAGGTGGCAGTAAGGTGATAGGGTCTATGGCCTGGAATTCCCAGAAAATATTATTGGTTACAATATCATAGCCGGCTGTCATATCAATAAATAGACCGGTGGAATCTCTTGCATCTAAGCGCTGATAGTAAAATGAATTTCCGGGAGGAATATCAAAAGAGGAATTATTAAACCCTACATTGCCCAGTTCTAAAGTGGCAGGATCCTGTTTCGGCTCTACAGGTGAAGTGATCTTCAGGTATTTTACGGGTGCAGTAGCTGTAGTATCATTTTCAAACAGTATGGTGTATGGCATCCTGTCTTTTACACTTACCCATGCTTTGTTGGGCTGTCCATCGGGGCCTTTGATTTCGTTAGGGTCGGAGGTGAGGAGGACAAGCATTTTAACAGAAAGACCATTCACGGCGTTAGCAAACTTATTCCAATACGAATTCCGGCTACCACCTGAAGGGGGACAAGGTTTTTCACCAAAATGGTAGTCATAGGTCCACCAATCTGAAGACCAAACTGGTCGCCAATTTTCATCAATCGGGTCGCCATATTGCCAAACCATTGGAATATCATATTGCCAGCTATTGAGGGTGTGAGTTAAGAATGAAGTCGTGCTTGTTCCGTGTGAGACAAGTCCCTGCCCGGTTAATCTTTCAATTCCAAAATCTGCCAATCCCGCAATGGCTCCCTGGGGTGTCCATCCTGAAGCGCTTAAAACCAAATCAGCAAAATTTGCCCATTCTTCTGTATTCTGTTCGTTTCCCTGACCATCTACCATGGACGATGCTAACTTTTCAAACTTTACAAGGTTATCAGCCAAATTCATCAATCCGCCAGCAAGCTTAAGTCCCCTGCTGGCTTTAGTAACACTTGCTTTACTATTAACCTCATTATACTTTCTGATATTGGCTGATTCCTCACCACGAAGTTCAAGTCTTCTTCGTTCAGCTCTATTGGGTCTTGGTGTCTCTTTAATTTTTATCTCCGCTCTCCTATCAACCTCATTCATTATTCTTTCGCCACCTACTTTGTCATGAAGTACTGCCCCACCTGCAGAAACTGTAAATGAAATATCTGTTCTGTCATGCCCTTTTTCGGGACACTTCAACCCCAGCACATCCACTCCGTTTGCCGGATTATTACCCACATACTGGTACATTCCCATCCCATCTCCGTATTCTATTAAATCTCTTTGATTAAACACCCCAGTTTCAGGAGAATAGTTGCGGTAGAAAAAACGATAGCTGTTGGTAGCACTATCAAATTCTTGCCCAGTAAAACCAAAACGGTTGCCGGCAAGTGAACCAGAGAGGGGGTTATTCAGACTGTCATACCTTGTCATTTTTCCATACACATCATAGCGATAGCTTTCCAAAAGCCTTCCACTGTTATTGCTGATAGCCTCTACAGAACCCAGCTCATTGGGGTGGTAATAAAATTTATTACCGCTCTTCTCATTCATCACCGGAGACAAGAAACCTGTAAACACCGTGCGGTTCAGTAACACATTACTGCTGTTCCGTTCTTCTATTTGTGAAGCCCCGCTGTAGGTATATTTCAGTGTATTGCCGTTAATGGTTTTAGTTATCCGCCTGTTGCTGGCATCATATCCGTATGTAACCACACTGGCGGGTGATGAAGAATCCTTTACTAACCGGTTCTCTGCATCATAAGTTTTATAAAAAGTACCGTCGTAAGTAAGGTTGCCCCTGTCATCAAAGCTGAAGCTGGTGCTGTTCACCCCGGTCAGCTGGTTCAAGTTATTTACAGCATAAGTGGTGGCCGCTCCATTCAGGTTGGCTGCCGTGCGGTTGCCAACAGCATCGTAGGTATAAGTATTCTGTATCACCGGGCTGCCGGCCGGACCTCTTTTATAATTGGTAAGCCTGTAACCATTATCATACGTAAACTGTTCAGAGAGGGAAGAGTTATTACTGCGGGTAATGGCTGTTTTGTTATACTCCTTATCATAGCTGAACTGGCTGTTTTGTATCACCCCGCTGGCAGCCGTAGTGGTTAAGCTGCTCAGGCGGTTGGCATAATCATACTGCATATTGCTGCTCACCCCGTTGGCAAAACTTTTTTGCGTAAGCTGGTTGGCGTTGTTATAACTGTATTCGGCCACGGTAACACTATCTTTTAAAATTTTGGTAAGCCTGTTTCTTGTATCAAACTCCTTTATCACCGTAGTGCTGTCAGGATAAATGGTGGTCTGCGTTCTTCCGCTGACGTTGTAACCATACCTTGTTGTTCTTCCGTCAAAATTTTCAGAGGTTACCCGGTTCAGTTTATCATAGGTGAAGGTAATTGTGCCGTTGTTGTTGGTGGCAGTTAGCACCCGGCTCATTTTATCATAGGTATATGTATAAACTTCGCCGCCGGGCATGGTACGGCTGGTTACCCTGTTCAGTGTATCATACTGGTAGTTTATCACAGTGGCATCTGTACGCCTGATGGCGGTAATATTGCTTTCTTTATCATAGGTAAACTCTGTATACATTGCGTCAGGGAAAGTCATTCGTTTTCTCCGGTTCAGGCTGTCGTAGGTATAGGTAGTTGTATTGTTATTCTGATCTGTGAGTGAAGTAATATTGCTTTGTGCATCATAGCCCACTGTTGTTACAAAGCCATTATTGTCAGTAAAGGTTTTCACCCTGTTCAGGCTGTCGTAGTTATAAAAGCTGGTACGGCCTTCCCGGTCGGTTACAGAAATAATATTATTGTTCTTGTCGTATGTAAAATGGCTGCTGTTGCCCAATGGGTCGGTGATGCTTTTCATACGGTCAAGGCTGTCGTAGGCGGCGGTTATGATAGCACCGGTGGCATTGGTATAGCTGGTAATGTTCCCGTTTTTATCATACACAAAGCTGGCGATGCTGCTGGTGCCGTCACTTACCTCAGTTAACCGGTTGAGAAGATCATACGTGTAATTCAATTGCCGGCCATTGGCCAAACTCACTGATAATATGTTACCATTCCCGTCATAAGTGTAAGCCGCATTGTTATTGTCCGGGTCTTTTGCACTTTTCAGCCGGTTACGGTTATCGTAACTCATTTTCACTTCATGCCCCAACGCATTTTTTGCCGACAGCAGATTATTCATACCATCATAGGTATAGCTGGATTGATTACCAGTAGGCCCGGTTATATTGACAAGCCTGTTGCTGGCATCAAAATTCAGGGTGGTGGTTTCATTGTTTTTGTTCTTGAAGATTACGGGGTTTCCCTGCGCATCGTAAGTAAACTGGACATTGTTATTAATGGGATCTGTTATTTTTTTCAGCCTGTCAAGAATATCGTATTCTGCAGAAGAAGTATTTCCTCTTGCATCAGTATAAGATAACAGGTTGCCTCTTGCATCAAAAGATAGTGCAGCCTGGTACCCGTTTGGACCCGTAACATTAATGGGGTTACCACGGCTGTCATAATTATATGTATAGATGTTTCCCCTGGGGTCTGTGCTGTTGATGATATCGCCGTTTGCATTGTAAGTGGCCGTATAAACATTATTGCCTGGCGTCACCAGTTGAGTCATGTTGCCACGACTGTCATAACCAATAGTATAAAGATTTCCTTTAGGGTCCTTAAAGCTGTTTATTTTTTTATAATCTGTTGTATAGGTGTAGGTGCTTATTTGATTCAATGGATCAGTGGCCGTAAGCATATTGCCAAACTCATCATAGGTATAAGTATAAACCTGCCCGTTGGCATCTGTCATTTTTGTTTGGTTACCCTGGTCATCATATTCATAACTCATATTAAAGCCGCAGCAATTGCCCGACATGGAAGTGATCCAGGATAAATTTTCAACCGTTTTGTATTTGTATTTTGTTACTTGGTTTCCTGTACTCAGATGATCGGTTACGAAAGTAGTTTTTGAAATTGTGTCATACGAAAAGCTGAGCCGCTTATTACAGCCAATCAGTTCCCTTGTGGTAAAGTCGGGGAAGTAAATGATATCCACTTTGTTATTATTCTTATCGGCCAGCGATTTCATCGGGCCGTTTATCAAATAAGAATATTGGTATTTGTTATTCAATGGGTCCTTCACTTCTTTCAGGTTGCCGCCTGCATCATAGGTGTAAGTAAATGTTCTGCTGGGAACTGCTATTGCATCCACCACTGTGGCCAATCGTCCTTGCGGATTATAAGTGAAACCGATGGTTTGCCCTGCTGCATTGGTCATGGCGGTAAGCAGGCTGTCGGTATATGTAAAATTAATATAGTTGCCATTCGGCTCTTCCATCCGGGTAATGCGTTTATGCACGGCATTGTCGAAAAAATATTTTACCCCGTTTAATTCAGTAAGCACATATTTACCGGGCTGGTATTGTGAGAGTGTATTGAAGAAGCCGCGGGGCGTTTTATAGCTTCCTCCGGGTATTGAATCATATTGATCTTCCCTCCCATCGCCCCAAAGGATCAGTTTTGAACCGGGTATAGTATCCTGTTTATACCTGATATTGTATTCAAAGGTCCATCCTTTACCATAACCATACTCTTCCGTAAATAAAAAGCTGTTGTAATAAAAGCGGATGTCCAGGTCAAAACTCCTTGCCGGAATATAGATATCAGTACGGGGGATAAATAAATTTCCGCTTAGTGTATTTACCTGTGTACCCAGCGGGCCCCCTTTGTTGGGGTTGTTCAGGTTCTGGCCCAGGGCCGTCACTGAGCATATGGAAAATAGCACCAGCAGCGCTAATCTGCATTTGCACATTTCCTTGGTGTAAATATTTTGTATGCTATGCATAAAATATTTTTAGCTGGCTTTTATTGTAGTTTAAATAATACCGATCTGTCTTCCGGAACCTGTGGTGGCGCATTACAATACACAGTTATGGAACCGCCGCCGCCGGGCCTGATGATACCCGGAGGGCCACCCGGTTCGGTAAATTCCATGTACAATGATGCGGTCCCTGTGGGTATGCCCGCTCTTGTAAAGGCCATCTTCACATCCTCATCATTGTATAATATCCTTGACTGCATTGGCAGGTCGAAATTGGTGGGGTTGTTGAAATTGATCACAATCACCACGGGCCTGCCCCTTACCACTTTTTCAGGCACGATAAGTTCCACTACCAATTGCGAGTTGAGTCCGCTGGCGGCACCAGGATCGCAACCGGGTGCATTGCCATTACCGGCACCGGTGTTGGTGCCTCCGCCCGTGATCAATCCGCCGTTGTTGGCCGTTACCACGGTAAATCCGCCGGGCAATACCGCTGTTGAAGAATCAGGTTTGATCAGTGTTACATCATATACACCCAGCGGTTTACCCTGCAGGGGGAAGGTGGCATATACCTGTGTACTGTTAGTAAAATAAACAGCGGAAGCATAAATGGTGGTGACTCCGTTGCTGAGTTTAGCAATCATGCTGTCTGTGAAAAGGGTACCCCTGATGCGGACGGTTACATTACCTATGTTTCCACCGGTATTGGTCTGCACATTCAGCACAGCAAACGGAAGCACCACTGCTTTCAGTGTTACACTCTGAACAGAAGCCCCTGCCGTCATACAACGGTACATGATATAGTAAACTGAATCACTCACATCACTGATTACTATCTGCTGGTTGCCATAGTTGGGTATTTCAAAGCGATAATCATAAGCCGCCGCTGTGGGAACAAAGCCTCCTCCAATAAACATCTCATTACGTACCATGAGTGAATCGCCTGTTTTCAGCGTGACAAGCACAGTTGACCCACGCAAAGAGTCAGGTATCCGAAGTGCATAATACCGGTTGACCGTTCCAAGTGTATTTACCTCCGGTATATCCAGTTTAAGTTGTTTGGCCTTTACATAAATTGGCGTGGCGGAAACTCCTGTGTTATTGGTTTTATCCAGCTCAATGATATTGTTGAGCAAGTCTGTTTTTACCAGCAGGTTATAATTACCTTCTGCTGCTGTTGTAACAAAGGGTGTAAATCTCACACTATCAACACCCATCGGCAGCATATTTACATACCGGTATTTGGAACCGAGCAAGGTGGCGTTTGAATCGAGCAAATTACTTTTCGACAAATAAAGCCCGTCTGTCATCCATCCCCGCACACTCACACCCGAGTTATTACTGATCTTCCATTTGGCTGTATCAATCGTATAGCCGAGATATACGGTATCTGGTCTTAGTATATTGTTTACCACCAGGTCTGCCGAATCGGGCAACTGGGCTTCGATAAAATGGAAGCCAAGATTGTTAGTGGTGGAGGATTCCGGAACTGCATTATTGGAATTGGCACGACCAATGATGACATAATTACCGGGAGCTATATTCAGTGGCATGGTGCATGTTACCGTATCCATGAACGACGCACCCGGAACAAGCGGCATGTTCCTTGTTTTGTTGGAGAGTACATGTTGACCTACCTGCACCTGGAAATCGGAGGACAGCCTGAGATCATTCTGCCAGGCACCAGGGAAAGTAACCGCTGCGCCGGTATTGGTAACCTTATATATTACGGTGAAGGGTTGTCCCATAGCCACCGCTGCAGGAGCAGAAATTATCGTGTCTACCAGGTCGGGAAGCGGCGGTCTTACCAGGTGTATTTTTTTGGCCTGCCCGATGATGTTGCGGACAAAACCATTGTTATTGGTGAATATTTTTTCTGCCGGAATACGATCAGTATAATTCGTTTTAGCAATCACATAGTAATCCCCTGCAGGTAAATCCGGTGGCATTACCGATCTGGTGGTAACCAGGCTGTCGTTCCGGTTGATGGTATTGTAGTTGCGGTAAGAAAATATGCCCACATCATTGGCGTTGATCACTGAGTCGGCAGAGAAGTAAAGGCCATCTTCATAAAAATAGTAATACTCCGCAGTTGGTTTGTAGCCGATGTTTCTCACTTTCCAGGAGGCATTAAATGGTGTGCCAAAAGAAATGGTATCCCTGTTCAGTGATGCGGATACCATTACATGATCCACCAAAGGATTAATGATCACCCGGCTTCCGCTTGCCGTTGTATTGTTCGTGGTGGCAGCACCTTCAAACGCACCGTTGTCAGCATTTGTTTTTACAAAGAAATAACCAGGGGCATACATCAGTTGCGGGAAACAGCTGTTGATCTCATAACTCATTTTCGGAATCACATACAGGAAAGAGTCAGTATAATTACTGCCGGCCTGCAACACTCTTGTTTGACTACGTTTCGTTACAAACTTTGCAGTGGAAGCATTGAATACGGGGCTGCAACTGATGAACAGACTGTCTGTCCAGTTGCCGATGGTGGCTCCGCTTCCGTTGTTAATTACGGTATATTTAAACAGGGCCGGTGATTGTATCAATACAGAATCTTGCGGCTGCACAATAGATACGATCAGGTCTGCTGGTGATGCAGCTGTAATTAATGTACCTGCCGAAAGGCTGATATTGTTGGTTGAATTGGTTTCTTTAAACAGGCTGTCATAGTTGGTCTCCACGAAGAAATATTTGGCACCCGTGGTGGCTGGCGGTAATGTATAGTTGAACGTATACGGAACCGGTGTGCCAACCGGCAGGTTTCCTGTGAAAGTTTGTGAGCCTATCAGCTGTGCACTTACGTCGAAGTTGGAGAAATTGCTGATATAATACCTGTCCCTTCGCTGGTGATTGAATACTCCGCCTGGTCCGTTATTTAGTATGTTATAGCTCAGTGTTACGGTCTGCCCCCCAAATGCCGAGGCCGGTGCACTGATAGCAGACACTACCACGTCGGGACGCTGGACGGAAATGGACAATGCACTCCTGCTGATCTGTGGTGTACCCGGATATTCGAACACTGTTTTAGTCGGGTTGGTATAAACGTATATATAGTAATCACCCGGCACCAGGTTCGACGGCACCGTAAAGCCTTCCGCTTTAGGGAATGATACGCCTGGTTCAATGATGTTGCCGACATTAATATTTCCGCCAACCACCGCCGGGCAGCTCACGAAACTGGTGTAAGGTAAAGGCGGATCAGGATAAATCCCGGAATTCTGGATACCATGCTTCACCTCTTTCATAAGTATGGCATTGGCCAGGTTGAGGCCACTGCTGTCAGCACTCAGATATACCCTGTCTATCCAGTAGCTGCTGCCAAACACTACACTGTCCCGCTGCACGGATGATCCAATGCATACGCTGTTTGGCGGAGATCCTGGTGGACAAGGTACATAGCATGTACCCATCGTGATGTAGTGTCCGCGGTTCTTTTCTATATTATCCCTGAATCCTTCATTTCTTATCTCCCAGTTCAGGCCGATAGGTTGTGTGGTGCTGGCCGTGGTAACCGGTATAGTAAGCGAACTGATAGTTAGTTTAGGCGTGGGAGTAAGATACACCTGCACCTGTGCCTGGTTGACATTATTATTGGCGAAGGCTCCTTCATACACAAAGCTGCCGGTTGTTGAGGCATTTGTTTTTACATAAATAAACCAGGTACCGAAAATAAAATTCGGTATTACCACCTGCTGGGTTTTTGTAACCGTACCGTTGGCATTTAACTGGGTGTTGTTAAAAGCGGCGGCACCTTTGGCCCATGGATAATAGGAACCGTTTGCCTCCGGTGCATTCAGCAGGATACATTGATTTCTGTCGAACAAAGGATTTTGTGAAATAAAAAATGAATCCACCCAGCTGCCGCCTGCTGGCGTTACCACACCATAGTTCTTTACTTTGTAAGTAATGTTCATCGTGCCTCCTGAAAAAATAGAAGCGGAGGTAAATACAGAATCCACCCGCAGGTCCGGCACCGGAGGTTGCGAAATAACTATTTGATTTGCTGCCCTGGCCGTATCATTAAGGTTACTTGCCTGTAACAGACGATAAATGGCGCCGTTATTGGCGGCTATACCATACACATACACCGGGAAGTTATATCCCAGCGGCAAAGTGAAATTGATACTGTTGGTATAAAACTGTCCACTGTCCAGCGACGCAGGCCTGGTCTTCCGGCCGAGCAACAATGGTCTTCCGGCAGCCGTTAACTGGCTCCATGAAGTGGGGAAGGGAAACGAATTGCCAAGATTTACATTGGGAACAGTATCCAATGCAAAAAAGATCCCATCATCCCACGACTGGTCCAGCAGGGTGCTGCCGGGGCCAATATTCGTTACCTTCCAACTGATGGTAATCGTTTGCCCGGAGGTGGCTGTGGGCGGGGCTTGTATATCACTTATCACCAGGTCGGGCAATGGTATCAGCCTGAATGTCTGCACGGGCCCTATTGTTTGTGCACAGGGGTTCTTTGCCACCACTCTCCATTTGTACGTTCTGTTGTAAGGGAGAGGAGCATTTTTAGGAATGGTATAGGATATATCGGCTACATTGGCAGCAAAGGGTGTCAGCGGTTCGGTGGATGCTGAATCCCAAACATACACATCGTAGTTCACTGTATTTGCTCCGGGTATCCAGGAAAGCCGCAATGGTAATTGCTGATCGATGATCCCGTTTGCGGGCGACATACCGCTTACCATACCGGGCACATTGTTGGAGGTGGTAATGTTCAGCACTTCCTGGCTGGTATAGACCGTATCACAGGTACCGTTTGCCTTTACGGATAAGGTGTAGGCTCCCGGTGTTTGCCATTGTACCCAGGCGGTATCATTATTCACCGTCAGTATTCCGCCGCCGCTTAATGTCCACTCATACAGGGCGCCCGGTATCTTTTGAGTATTATAGCGATAAGTATTCAGGCAGGGGACCGCATCACCGGTAACCGGGGTAAGGGTGCGTACGCCGATACAGAATGTTCTTTCCACAGGAACGGCTGCATTGTAATTGCTGTTGCCGTTTTGCGAAGCCCTTACCGTTACCAATCCTGTTCCTTTCTTGGTAAGCTGGTTACCACTTACCGAAGCATAAGCAGTACCGGCTACTATGGAATAACTGATGGTTTGCTCCATGGAAGAGCTGGCCGTCAGTATCAGTTTGGTGGAATTAAATATCTGTGGCGGAATACTGTCAAAAGTGATCACCTGATTTCCTTTTACGACTGTGATCGTATCATTTACTGGTACGGCGGCACTGTATTCATTATCGCCGGGCTGTGACGCTTTTACGATGACCGTACCCACGCCGGTAATGAACAAGGTATCATTAACGATAGTACCCGGACCACTTATTTTCTGATAAATTACGGGCAGGCCGGAACTGGTGGTAGCCCCCAATGCTGCCTTCGCTGTTGGCGACATGGTTATGGTAGGCACATGCGGGAAACTGATCGTTTGCGGCTGCGCATCACCGGCAAAGCTGATAGCATTGGAAGCCGGACCGGGCCCGCAATCATTTACAAACTTCACAGTGTAAGTTCCTGCCAGCGATGCATAATACGTTGAATCAACAACACCTGCTATCAGTGTATCATTCCGGTACCATTGGCAGGTAGCACCGGGTGGCAGCGAGTTAGTGCTGAGGTTTCGGGCAAAATTATAGGCCACCGGTGTTTGAGTGGGAGCCACACCATTAATTATTACATTTAATTGCTTTGTATCAGATGATCCAAATTGGTTGGATAGGAAAAGCTGAATTTTTCTGTTTGCATTTTCATTCCAAACCACAGTAGCAATACTATCTGTATAAGTTAAAGTTCCACCCCCCTGCGGAAGGCTCCAGTTATAAGCCACACTGTCATTAAAAACATTAACCGCCTTATAAGTATAAGCGGGACCAATACACGGAGTGGTATCGCCTACTAAACTAAAAGAGGAGGTAGGCGTCATTGGTTTTATCCTGAATTCATATTTGAATACTCCATTGCCTTCAATGCGAATGAAAACAGTGTCAGTTGTTGCCGGTACATTATATATTATACTATCCTCCACCACCTGTCCTGCATCAATCGTACCA
>JAEUVL010000957.1 GCA_016786965.1 Chitinophagaceae bacterium | reverse complement strand
CACGGGGTTTTTGATTCACATACGTTGCGCAATGCACCGGTACTGTTCAACCTGGCCTGGAACAAAAACTTTCATTGGGATGGCGAATTCACTTCCCTGGCTGACGCAGTCGCACAACCCATTCACGGCTCTTTGGAAATGGGTGAGACTTTTGAAGGCATAATCAATAAGATAAAAGATGACAAGGAGTACCAGGAGCAGTTCAAAAAAGTTTTCCGGTACCCCTTTATCCGGCCGGAATTTATTTTAAAAGCCCTGTCACAATTTACCGGCTATATGGTTTCTGCGAATTCCAAATACGACCGGTATAAAAAAGGGGAAGCCACCTATACCGTGCAGGAAGAAAATGGCTACCAGGTGTATAAAGCCAATTGTGCCACCTGCCACCCTGAGCCCATGTTCACCGATTACAGTATCCGGAATATTGGCTTACCGGTAGATAATTTTTTAAAAGACTATGGCCGAATGCGCATCAGTGGCAATAGAGAGGATTCATTGAAATTCAAAGTACCCACTTTGCGCAATACATACATTTCGTCTAATTATATGCACGACGGAAGGTTCAATACATTGGGACAGTGCATTAACCATTACAGGACAGGGGTGCAGCAAAGCACTACGCTTGATCCGCTGCTGACCAATGGCATCAGCCTGACCAACACACAGGCGAACGACCTGTTTGTATTCATCCGTACGCTGACAGATTCAGCTTTCTTGAAGGACCCGAGGTTTCAGGAACAGGACTAATCTTTCTTTCTTTTGTCCCGGAGAATTTCTAATGTGACTTTTTGATTGTCGATATCTTTTTGAGTGGACTCCTGGTCGGCAATATTATCAGCTAGTTTCTTTTCCAGCTCTTCTTTTTCAGCCTTCAGGCTCTTCATTTTCTTTTCTGCTTTGGCAATGGCCTCTTCCTGGTTGCGGATCTGAATTTCCAGATCTGCTGCTTCAATATTGGGGCGGAGGTTACGGAGAAACTCCTTTACCTGTTCTACTTCATTTACTCCAAAACCGGCTTTTGCATTGCCGCCATCTTTCAGCAATATCAATGATAACACCGATTCATCTTTATTCTTTTTGCTCTTGGGCTCTACTTTAATGATGTAATCCAGCCGGTCGGCACTCGCTTCGGTTACAAATGCACCCTTGAAAACTTTAAATCCTTTGTCTTTATTGAACAGCCCTTTTTCTTCTTTGGGTTTATAGCCCAGCTTTTCCATTTTCTTTACGATCGCATCCTCCACCGCTTCAGGAGAATAAGAGTAGTCGATCATAAAGGCATCCTGTTTTTTCTTATCAAACTCCACCATGCCTTCGTATGCCTGCGCAGAACTGAGTGTACTAATGGCCAACCCGATAAAAAGGAAAAAGGAAAATTTCTTCATAGTAACTTATTTGCTCATAAAGATACAGCATGCCATGAAAGCGTTGCAATTGTCTTAAATAAAAGCCACTCGGCTGTTTTCAATTCGTTTTTTGCCTGTCTATCAATTACTTTTGTCACACAATCATCCGCTGCGGCAGGCGGAGCAAAAATTCCAATCCTTTGAGTGGCATAAAAAAACTGGCAGGACAAACATTGTGGTATGGTGTTCCCACCATCGCCAGCCGCTTTTTGGGGTACCTGATGAACCTGACGCTGCCGCTCATCTTTGCACAACCTTCTAAAACAGCTGATCTTACCCAGGTTTACGCCATCATCCCCTTTCTGAATGTGCTGTTCACTTACGGACTGGAAACAGCTTATTTCCGTTTTTCACAGGAAGGTGATCAGAAGAAACTCTACAATACACTTTCTGTTTCGCTCATAAGTTCCGCTATCTTTTTTACCGCCTTGCTTTTCATTTTCAAAGGCTCTATTGCCAGTTGGGCCAGCCTGGAACAGCACCCGGAATATATCAACTGGATGGCCGGTATCATTTTTTTTGATACCATCAGCACCCTTGCTTTTGCCCGGTTGCGGCAGGAAAACAGGCCGAAGCGATATGCTTTTGCCCGGCTGGCCAGTGTGGTGATGAATATCCTGGTGGTCGTTATTTTCATGGGCGTCCTCCCAAAATATCTGCAGAATCACCCGGACAGTTTTTTAAAAAATATTTACACCGGTAAAGATTCCGGTATCATTTATTATCTCATTGGCAATTTTTGTGGCAGTGTGCTCACTTTTATTATCCTGCGGAAAGAATTCAGCCAGGTGCATTTCAGTTTTGATGCGGTGCTATGGAAAAAAATAATGCGGTACTCCTACCCTTTGGTAATTGTGGGCATGGGTGGTATTGTAAATGATATGCTGAGCCGCCTTATTTACCAGCATGTGGTGGACCTGCCGGCAGAGCAGGCCAAACATGAGTTGGGTGTATTTGCCAATATCATCCGTCTTTCTATACTCATCACCATTGCCATACAGGCATTCCGCATGGCGGCCGAGCCCTTCTTCTTCAACCGGAGCAAGGAAGAAAATGCACCCCGCACCTATGCAAGAGTGATGAAATTCTTTATACTCGTATGCTGCTTTCTTTTTTTGGGCATCAGCTTATATATAGACCTGGTGAAATGGTTCTTCCTGGCTATTGACAGAAGCGAGTGGACAGAAGGGCTATATGTGGTACCGTTGTTTGCCATGGCCAATATCTTCCTCGGCATTTATTATAACCTTAGTATCTGGTATAAACTGACCAATAAGAATATGACCGGCGCTTTGATCACCTTTGGTGGGGCCGCTATTACTATTGTACTGAATGTATTACTCATCCCCCTGTTCCACTATCTCGGTGCCGCTATAGCTACTTTCTGTTGCTATTTGTTTATGATGATCACCAGTTATGTACTGGGACAGAAATACTACCCGGTACCGTATGCAAAGAAAAAACTGATCGCTTACCTG